>NZ_JAEUFG010000035.1 GCF_018588585.1 Bacillus sp. SM2101 | reverse complement strand
GCACCTTGGGTAGCTGGAGCAGCTATGGCATTTAGCTCAGTATCAGTTGTGACAAACTCACTTCGCTTGAAGAGAGTCAAAATCTAACGGTACTTATGTGGAGATTTTGTTTAGTATTTATTGATGAGATCTTTAGCGTTATCCAATAAGATTCTATGTTGTTACTAAACTATGTTCACATGATATCTAGTGTCGTGCATCTTTCCTACCTTAAAGGACGAGGCTTGGATAAAACCATAATAATAACAACAAAGTTTAAGAAAGAAGCTTTAATTAAAGAAATTCTGGCTATGGAGCTACCGCTACCTACCAATAATCAATGATATTGTAACCTCGTCATCAGCTAATGACGAGGTTTATTGTGTTAGTCAAAATATATAGGAAAAATAAATATGTTGATTTACAACTATAAAAAAGCTCGAATGGCTAAGGAATATTCAGAATATATTGTCGAAATAGGGTGATAGATGTCATTCTGTAAGTTTGATAAAAGATAAAATTCTTGTAGTATACAAGAAACTAGAATTGCTAGCGATCATAGTCAATAGCATGGTCTAGAAAAATATGTGAAAAGGGAGTGGAAGTGAAATGGTCAATAAAAGTAAAAAAACCTTCATTATTATGTTAATTGTTCTACTGTTCTCTCCTTTTGTAACCTTCAATACTGCCAATGCAGCAGAATCTGATCAATACCTTAAGATGGACCCGAGTATCTTTGTTAGAATGGGTAACTTACAAACAGCAAAAGCGTATGTCCAAGTTCTAGAATATGAAGATTATATAGGTTTAAACTACCGCTTTTTTTATCCATATAATGGTAGTATAGGAGGGCTAGGTATTATTCCAAGTGGTGCTCATGCAGGTGACTGGGAAGGGGTAAAGATACTGGTTAATAAAGACACAAGCGAAATTGAAAGCATACTTCCTTCAGCTCATGATAATGAACATGATTGGACTGACTCATCTAAGTTTGAATTTCAAAATGGTCCTACTCACCCTGTTATATATTCTGCTGAGCAAAGTCATGCAAACTATTGGACTGAAGGGAAGCATAGTAGATTAAGTGGGTTTGGAAATGATTATACAAATAGAGGACATAAATGGGATATCGCTGACGATAACTTTATTATTTTCAATCAACAAAATACGCCATGGATGGATTTTAAAGGCAGATGGGGTGAAAGTGGAACGTCTGATGCCGTGGATCTGTGCAATCTTTCGTGCCCAGATAGTCCAAAAGGGCCAGGAGTGTCAAAAGGGTGGTTTAGGGATGTGACAGGTGCAAGTCATAATAATGATATTACGGACTTAGGAGCGAATCCAGAAAAATTACAAAAAGCAGAAGAATATGCTGAAAAATACGCTCCTACAGTTTATTTGCATAGTAATGAACTATACTTTCCTTCAACAGTAGAATGGCTTCTTCCTCAAGTGGAATTAAAAGAAAACGGAGAAGTACTATTGGACAAAGGGCAAGTTACACCATGGACTCTAGTCGGCAAAGAACCACCTGCAGCAATGATTACGGATTTATCTCATACTACTAGTATGATGAAGCTGAATTTAGCAGTAAGCATAAGCGGTGGCGATACTGTGACCTTAAGACGTGAAAAATTATATGAAGATGGGATATGGCGTTATACTGATTATGACGTGACTGGTAAATCAACTTGGGAAAGAGAATCTGTATGGGATACGCAATACAGAATGAAACTAATGATTACAAATTCAGTGGGTAATGAGAAATATGCTTCCCCTTGGAGCTATTATCTAATGCCAAAACCAGTTGAAATTAAGGGGATCTATAGTAGCGGTAATCTAATGATTGTTGATTTACTCGCAAATGTTGACGATGTAGGTGGCCCAGAGTATGTTTATTTACGACGTGAGAAGTTATATCCAAATGGACAATGGGGTTACACGGATTATAAACTTTTAAACCCGACTGATTGGAATGATGTTTGGACAAAAGAAGCGGATTTTGACACAGAATATCGAGTTAAAATGCTTGTTAAATGGGGGATAACTCAAGACCAAATTACTTATGAATCAGACTATGTTTACTTTACAATGCCTTCAGAATAAGGTCATACTAAGTAAAGAGCGTAAAACCGTAGATAATGCTCATCTACGGTTTTTCCATGTATAAAAAAGATTAACTTCGATTTTATTTTAATTCAGTTAATATTTAAGGTTGCTTAATTGTTTGTGTTAGTTTATAATAAAGGTGAAATTAAAAGGATCTTTTCGTAAGCTTTATCGCTATTGATAGTAAATTAGCATTGTAAACAATGAGGCTATATGAGAGACCATGCACTCTTTATGGATGAAAAGAGTCTTAGTACGAAAACAACAATAAAAGTCAATTTCAAACTTCAAAGGTGATTATATGGATGACATTACTGCTATTTATTATAAAAAATTGAAACACTCCTCAGATGCTTTAAATACAATATTTTTGGAAGAATATCATGGATTTGCTAATAAAGAATTTCTAAATTTAACTACAAAGCAAAGTATCTTATTGGAACTGTTAAACGCAAATTCACTAACAAACAATGAGATTTCAAACCATTTTTCCATCACACCTAGTGCCGCAACTCAACTCGTAAGTAAACTTGAGAAAAAAGGCTTTTTGAAAAGAGAGATCAATGTTAATAACCGAAGAGAAATCATTGTCCATCTAGACGAGAAAGGAAAAGAATACAATCAAATAATGGCTAATTTCGAGTTATATATCATCAAAAAATATTATTCAAAACTAAATGAAAATGATTTAGAAAATTTAGTTGATTTACAACAGAAGCTTTACAATATTGCTACAGAAATTCAACAAAAAGAAAAATATTAACTATATATTTTTGTATTATAGTTAAGTATAATTAAATATTTATATAATTTAAATTTTAAGTTACTTAGGCTTTTTGCCCGTCGATTGTTGTTTTTGGTGATTTGGCTCATATATAACTAAGTATTTGACCTGTAAATATTGTGATTTGACCCATAAATGTGGTTATGAAAAAACACGTGCAAACTAGAGTTCCTGGCATCTTTCTTCTGTAACATGATGACTCACTTATAAAGCCACTTCTTATAGTACATAAGTGGTCATAATAGCAACAAGTCTTACAAAAATAGCCTTTAGGTTCAATAAATGTTGGTCAGAAATAAATAATTTACAATTTTTTTCATTAAAATTTAAGTATACTTAAATTTTAATTTAATTAAACAATTTATTATAGGAGGTTTTTATTTATGAAGTTATTATCAAATAGAGTTTTCCAAATCATTCTTTTCACGGATTTAATTCAGCAATGTGCTATTTGGATTCGAAACATTGCATTATTGTTTTTTGTAATGGAATTAACTGATAATAATGCAATTTATGTTTCATTGCTAACTGTGATTGAATACACCCCGATTTTTCTTTTTTCTTTTGTTGGAGGAGCGTTAGCAGACAGGTGGAATCCTAAAAAGACAATGATCTTAGGGGATTTCGCTAGCGCTTTATCCATATGCATCATCATCTTATTTGTGAATAACGGAAATTGGCAGGTTATTTTTCTAGCTACACTTGTCTCTAGTGTTGTTAGCCAAATATCACAGCCTTCATCTTCCATAATATTTAAAAAACATATTCTAGAAGATATGGTTGCTCCTGCAATAGGAATTATTCAAAGCTTGCAAGCACTATTTTTAATCATTGGTCCAATTATCGGAACGTTAATCTACAGTTGGTTTGGCATTACCGCTTCCTTAGTAAGTATCACGATTGCATTTTTCATTTCGTCTATCACATTATTGTTCCTACCAACACCGCATAAAGAGCACTCACATAGCTCTTCTAGGTTTATTAAAGAATTGAAAGATGGAGTTCGATACGTAAAGAACTCAAGAAATTTAAGTATTATTGCAATTGCTTTTGTTTTCATTGGATTAGGAGCAGGTATTGTTCAACCGTTGGACATTTTCATTGTTATTGATCGTTTAGGCCTGGATAAAGAGAGTATTCAATGGCTTTATATGCTAGCCGGCATAGGAATGTTTGTTGGAAGTATTATGGCTGCTATATTAGGCAACAAGTTTAAGATGAAAAGGGTAATTGTCGGAGGGTTATGTTTCTTGTCTTTCTCACTTATCATAGAGGTTTTGTCTGTATGGTTTGTATTAACAGCGACAATGAATTTTATAACAGGCTTAATATTAGCCATGTGGCAAACGATGCTTGGAATGCTCATCATTAAAATGATAGATGAAAAGTATATAGGGAGAACAAATGGAATATTAACTCCATTATTTATTGGAGGAATGCTAGTGGGATCGGCTGTTGCTGGACCTTTGGTCACTTACACATCATTAATCGTTACTTATTTTACAGCTGCAATCATCATAATAGTCGGTGCTATGGTTAGCATTAAGCTTAATTTAACGAACTTATCTGTTAATCAGCCAAATGAATCTAAAGAATTACCTTATGAAACTAAAATTAGTAATGAGTTCAATTAACAAATGCTCATGTTTTAGTAAATAACCGTAGATACAAATGCATCTACGGTTTTCATCTCTTTTGATACAACGGGTGAAGCAGCGAGTCTATTTAATGAGGGATCCTGTTAATGATTTTGAGAACTCCACAATCTATAGACATCTACTAACTCATGTCCATCAAAGGATAATTTATAAATATCTGGCATGGTGAGTTGTTTCCAAAAGGCAAAATCAAATTGTGGGTCAAAGTAATTCATGATTAATACCATAATATTGCCATGTGTACCGACGACTATATTTTTACCTTCATATTTTGATAATATCTCTTTAGTTACCTTTACACCTCGTGCCTGAGCAATTATATTTGATTCCCCACCTTTGAATGAAAGCTGCTCATTTTCCCAAACGGCTGTTATAGCCTGTAGGAAGTTTTCAACTGGTCCGTCAGACAATAATCTTTCCCTAAAGTCGTCTTTTAGTACTATCTCCATATCTCTATGCTGGGCAATACCGTCAACTGTTTGTATCGCTCTTTTGAAAGGGCTAGATATGACGATATCGATTTTTTCGTCTTTAAGAATAGATGTTACTTGAGTTGCGTCATATAGACCTTGTTTAGACAGAGGCCTACCTAATTCATCAGGTGTATAAGTAGCATGAGCATGGCGCACAAAAAATAAGTTTGTTTTCATATAATCACCTTCATTTATGTTTGATATTGTTTTTTTCCTCAGCTCGTTTCTTTTCTTACTAAGATATAAACACGGATAAAGCAGTTGGTGGCATCTTTTTTCACGAAGACTATTAAAACCATACCCTACATATCAGTTGCTCGAATTTAAGTGAAATAAAGTAACAAAGATAACAAAAAGCTGTTTTAATATAGTTTGCTGTTATATCAATATTTTTTAGAAGAAAAGATGCCCCGAAGCTTGAGTTGTTCTCATGTATATTTATTAATAGGAAAAACAATCGAAAAAAGCCTAACAAAAAGTGCCTATTAAATTAGCATTCCTTTGCTGCTAAAATGCAAATAGCTATTTCTTAGCTGATATGCAGTAACTTAATCGCATACAGCTACAAAACTTTTTTAACTATATTAAGGTGCTTCCGCATTCTGTGTATGGTGTCTCAACGATATTGATCTTATTTCTTTCGTGAAATACATATATAAACTTATGCTTAACAGTGTTGATCCTCCGACTAATGGTAGCCAATAAGGTGAGATGATGTTTAGTAGTGTTCCTGACAGTATCATAGCGATCGGTACAATGGCCTTAACAATAGTTAAGCCAGTACTTATAACTCTCCCTCTTAACTGATCAGGAACCATTTGTTGAATAAACGTCATGATAGGGATATCCACAAATGATGAAGAAATCCCAAAGCCTATATTTAATACACAATAAAATATTGTGTAAAAAATAGGGTGATAAGTTTGGTTAAAGAGCAATGGTCCACTAATGAGGATTGTTAAACTGGAGATGATCATAGTCATAAGTATTAAAAACTTATGATAATGGAACTTTGAAATAAATTTTCCAATGAAAATAGATCCAATTAGCATACCAATTGGAAATGCCGCTTCAATGATTCCGAATGCAGTAGAATGAAGCTTTAAAACATTTGTAATAATAAACGGAACTGGAATGGTTGATGATAAAGTAATAAAAAAGTTAACAAGTATTGACAGAACGATAATGCCTCGTAATTTTTTTTGAGAAATAATATAGGAAAAACCTTCCTTTAGCTCTATGAAAAAGTGGTCATTTTCTTTGTTAGGAGAATTTTTTTCATTGAATCGGAAATTAATAAAGCACTCACTTATACTTGAAATGATAAAGGAGATAGCATTTATTAATATAAAGGTTTTTATATTAACAAAAGCAAATACCATTCCTCCTATAATTGGTCCTAAAGTAAAAGAAATTGAAAAAATTATTCTTGTGATCGCGTTGATCTTCATCAAGTTATTTTCATGAACAATATTTGGTTTAGATGATTCGATGCTCACACTAGCAAATGTACTGAAGACATTTAAAATAAATGTAATTGCATAAATCCAATATAAATGGAGTTCATGAAGACTAATTACATATAAAACAAGAAGCACCACGCCACTTAATACATCACTAAAAACTAGTATGAATTTACGGTTCAGACGGTCTGTGATAACTCCAGCTACAGGTCCTAAAATAATGGTCGGTATAATAGATAATATTAAGTTTGTTGCAAATGAAAGCCCCGAACCTGTTACTGTCAAAACATATAAACTGATAGCAAATGAGTAAACGAAAGATCCAAATAACGAGACAATGCTTCCAAATGAAAGTAAGATCAAATTTTTTACATCAGATTTTGGATCAAACATTTGACTTAATTTATTCCTCAATATTTCCCCCTCCTTTATAGTAATCCTAATTCATCGGGAAAGGGCAATAGCAAGGTAGTATTTACGTTTTTTTTAAGATGAAATTTACAAAAGGTCGGGTTAACCCAACCTTTTTCCATAATAAAGATAAGTATACATCTTCTCGCCATCTAGTAATTGCAATTCATACTTTCCAGGGGATTGATCAACTGGAATAGAGACCATATCGTCGGCAAGGTCATAACGTAAAGTTTTTAATTTCTCTTTGATGTTATTAAGTTGAAAGTTTTGTCTATAAGACGGATTGATTTCATTTTTTATATGATAGTTTTCATACGTCAAATATGCACCGATTAAATTACTTTCTTCTTTTAAATAAAGCTGTACTTCCTCTATTAAAAAGTTTTCATGTTGAAAGCTATGCTCTGAACTGCCTGTATCAATTAAAAAATCGACTGCTTCTTTTTTTAATGGAATATGTAGGAAATCAGAACAAATAAATAAGATATTTTTCTGTTCTTCATAAGTTTCTAAAATACTTTTTAATACGTAATGTCGTTGGTAATCATGATCAACCGCAATATAGAGGCAATCTTTAGGCAAGGAGTTATAGATATGCCTTAATGAGAAACCAATTCCGGTACCAAGATGGAGCAATATTTTATGCGTTAATTGTTCAAAATTAACCCTTTTATAAAACCAGTCAACAGCCTGATATAGATGATCTAAATATTTTTCATCTGTTTCCTTAATGTAATCTGATATAAAATAGTTGAATTCATTCATCATATGACTTGGACTTTTAACGTGGTGAGCATGATGAATGGTTTGTGGGGTGAAGAGAATTCCGTCTTTAATAAAGTGTTCATGCTCACAGTTACATTGAAGAACACCATGTAAGATTTGATTGTTAACGATGTCTCCATTTTTAATGCTTAAAGCAGCGCCGCATTTTTTACATTCTAAAAGTGGGAGCACTGATAAGCTCATACCCATTTTAAGCTGTTTAGGTTTATTCGTTGTATTTAATTGGGTAAGTTCATTTTGCAAATTTTGTCTCGTTTCTTCGTATTCGACTATTTTATGTTCTATCGTATGTAGCTTTTCTACAAAAATCTCTTTGTAAAATTCGTTATTTTCTAGTGCGGATAATTTGCCAAGTCTTTTATATTGAAAGATTGTTTTTATTTCACTTAACGAAAAGCCGAGGTTTTTTAAGTAAATAATATCCTTTACATCTCTGTGACACTGTTCATCAAATTGATACTGTCCGGATGCTTTCTCAGGTGTTATTAAGCCAAGGTCTATGTAGTGTCTAGTTGTATTTATGCTTATTTTATTTTCTTTAGAAAATTGTCCTATTTTCATAGTTAGTCACCTTAACTTTGTTTTATTAGAAATCAAATTAATATTTATTATATTATACACGTACTATTAGAAATTTCCTTTCACAAATATACATGATATGAAAAAAGCTAGACTCATAATTTAATTTAGAATATACTGAATTATAACAACTGAATGATGAAATAAACAGGTGTTGTGCATAAGTAAAAGCTGTGTACAACTTAAAAGGGAAGTTCGGTGTAAAGCCGACGCGGTTCCCGCCACTGTAAGTCTGAGCAACCTGCATATGTGTCACTGTTTCGTAAAGAAATGGGAAGGCGCAGGAAGTGTTGAAGATAAGTCAGGAGACCTGCCTGTTTAAGTAACACGATTGTAACCTACGGGAATATAGGGAGGTGTTGTTAAGAATTAGTATGTAAACATATAGTTAATACTGACTTTTTCTGAGCACTCGATCCTTTATGGTTTGAGTGCTCTTTTTATTTTACATAAAGGCTCTTTCGGAATCTTCTAATTTTGTGTAGTAACCACGAGCTATATTCGTGTGTATATCAATATATTTGGAATTAGCCTTTATAAACATGGGGGAGTGCTTCACTGATGAAAAGAAAACATGCTTGGCTATTCGTAACAATTGTTATTGGTTTGACTAGTTATTTTTGGCTGAATTCATTTCGGCCAGTATATGCGATGCACATAATGGAGGGCTTCCTGCCGGTTGGGTGGGCTATTTTTTGGTGGGTTTTAACCATTCCATTTTTGGCTGTTGGGATGTACTCCATCCGAAAAAAAGTGAAAGAAAACCCTGAGGTGAAGACGATGCTTGGGCTATCAGGGGCGTTTGCATTTGTGTTGTCAGCATTAAAAATCCCTTCTGTAACTGGAAGTAGTTCACATCCAACTGGTGTTGGGCTAGGTACTGTGCTTTTTGGTCCAACAGTCATGAGTGTACTAGGGACGATTGTATTAATGTTTCAATCATTATTGCTCGCTCATGGCGGTATCACAACACTCGGTGCAAATGCATTTTCAATGGCTGTTGTAGGACCAATGGTTACATATTTCGTATTTAAAGCAGGCTTAAGAGTAAATTTCTCTTTTGCAGTCTCAGTTTTTTTAGCAGCCATGTTAGGAGATCTCTGTACTTATACTGTGACAGCTTTTCAATTAGCTCTGGCATTTCCGACTGAGGTTGGAGGAGTTGTAGCATCATTTATCAAATTTGCTGGGATTTTCTCTTTCACACAAATTCCTTTAGCAGTGAGTGAGGGGCTATTAACAGTAGTAGTTATGAACTTGCTTGCAAAATACAATGTTCGAGAATTACAGCTATTAAATGTTCCAGCAGTTAGAATGAGTTCAAAAAAGGCTTAGAACAACAAGGTAGTTGAGCAAAAAGAGAAGTAACTCAATTAGTTATACTACAGCCATTGTTTCACTTACATTTGAGTAACTCATATGTATGAAATGATTTTTATAGACTTTAACAAAGAAAAGCTGCTCTGAACTAGTTATATTCTTGTTTAGCTTTTATTACGAAAAGAAACTATTAATGCGAAAACAGCTATTTGAAACAAGGAGGTATGTTAATTAATGAAAAACCTGATATTGATAGTGTTGGTCATCTTGTTGGCTATTGTTCCTTTAGTACTACAGCAGGATGCTGAATTTGGTGGGGCAGATGGACAAGCTGAAGAAGCAATTGGTGAAATAGCACCTAATTATGAGCCTTGGTTCAACGTATTATGGGAGCCACCAAGCGGTGAGATAGAAAGCTTGCTATTTTCCTTACAAGCGGCCATAGGTGCAATTATAATCGGCTATGTCATCGGCTATGGTAGAGCACGAAAAAAATTCTCCACTGAATCTTCTAGTGAGGTGGAGCATGCTTCGGATTGACCAGCTTGCTTATTTGAATCAGCTACGACATGTTCACCCTATTGAGAAAGCAGTTTTCACATTTTTATTTTTGTTTTTCTGTCTTATTACAAAAAGTGAAGTTATTGCTGTTATAACTTTGTTAATCATGAGCATGGCAATAGTTTTTGGTGCGAAAATCTCAGTACGTGATTATATAAAACTACTTTTATTACCATCATTTTTTTTGCTTTCAAGTATTATACCTATTCTTATTTCGGTTGCACCGTATGACTATAAAGTAATTAATTCTTTATGGTCAATGACTTTTGGTACGTGGCAGTTGTATATATCTACAGATAATATATCAATTGTTACAAGCCTGTTTTTTACCGTTTTCTCAACTGTAAGTTGCATGTATTTCTTAATATTATCTACGCCGCTTCATGATATTTTATGGCTCCTACAGAAAATGAAACTACCAACACTATTTATTGAACTCGTTGCATTCACATATAGATTTATTTTTGTACTCTTAGATAAAGCTCAAGAAGTCTATATCGCACAAGCTTCTAGACTTGGCTATCAACATTACCGTCTATCGATTTATTCTTTAGGTCAGCTAGTAGTAGGGGTGTTTGTAAAGTCTATGAAGTACGCAAAAGAACTACAAATAGCTGTAGATACACGTGGTGGACAAGATGGTAATTATGAAATTGAAAGCAGCTATAAATATCATCCACTGAACTGGGGGATCGTAGCGATATCAATGCTGACGCTTACATTCGTAGCATCAGCTATGTAAAAGGAGTTTTGTTTAATGAGTACACCAATTATAGAGCTTGAAAACATTACATACCAATATCCTGATGGGACTGATGCTATAAACAATATTTCTCTATCTATTGAACAAGGAAAGAAAATTGCTTTGTTAGGAAATAACGGGGCTGGAAAGTCAACATTGTTTTTACATTTCAATGGGATTTTACAACCGACGAGTGGTTCCATCTGTTTTCAAGGTGAAACGTTACGGTACAAGCGCAAAGAGATAAAGAGATTACGTCAACAGGTAGGGATTGTATATCAGGATTCTGACTCTCAATTATTCTCATCTAGTGTTTATCAAGATATAAAATATGGACCTAAAAATATGGGGCTTTCTGAGAGCGAAGTGGAGCTAGCTGTGGACAAGGCAATGATGTTAACGGAAACGACTGCCTTAAAAGAAAAGCCACCTCATTTTTTAAGCATTGGCCAAAAAAAACGAGTTGCCATTGCGGGAATTGTGGCCATGGAGCCGAAGCTCATGGTATTAGATGAACCGACAGCAGGGCTAGATCCATACTATGCTAAGAAAATTATGAATGTATTACATGATATTCAAACAGAGAACAAAACAATGATTGTGTCTACACATGATGTGAATTTAGCTTATGAATGGGCTGATGAGATTATTGTAATGAATGAAGGGAGGATCATAGCTCAAGACAAACCTGATCAAGTATTTCGAGACGATGCGATTTTACAAAAAAGTCACTTAGAGAAACCGTGGATCATTGATGTCTTCGAACAGTTAAGAGTGAAAGATCGATTTAATTCATGCACCATTCCAAAAACAAAAAATGAAATAATGAAGCTTTTAGCAGAAATATAGAACTTTACATCTTTATTGAAGGGAGAGGATGAAATTGACGACATGGAATTTACAAGGGACGAAACACCACGTGTTGATATGTAATGGTTCAAGCTGCATGAGAAAAGGTGGTGAAGAAGCTACAGTAGCTATTCGTGAAGAAATTGAAAGGCTAGGTCTCGATTCAACTGTTCATACGACAAGAACGAGGTGTAATGGTAGATGTAAGGATGCGTGTGTAGCAATCGTCTATCCAGAGGGTACGTGGTACGAGAAGGTTACACCAGAACTAGGTCGCCAGATTGTTTCCGAACACCTTGCACAAGGAAAGCCCCTTACACATGCGATGAGCTATACAACAACAAATACGGGGATGCAGTTACAAGGTGATCGTCCACTTGGGATTTCGAAAGAAAAAGCAGTGGTAAATAAATGAATAATAAGGAGGGATTAGCTTGAAGGGAAAATTGCTCATTGTCGGTTTCGGGCCAGGTAGTGAAGAACATATAACTAACAGGGCCAAGGAAGCCATCGCTGAAAGTGATTGTATTATTGGTTATAAAACATATGTAGATCTCATTTCAGATCTTATAACAGATCAAGAAATAGTAAGCACAGGCATGTCAGAAGAAGTAAGCCGTGCACAAGCAGCGGTTAAGTTAGCAGAAGAAGGAAAATATGTGGCTGTAATTTCAAGCGGAGATGCTGGAGTATATGGCATGGCTGGCTTAGTATACGAGGTGTTAATTGAAAAAGGATGGTCAGAACTTGATGGAGTTGAGGTAGAGGTTGTTCCAGGGATTTCTGCAATTAATTCATGCGCGTCGTTGCTAGGTGCTCCTGTTATGCATGATGCTTGTACGATTAGCTTAAGTGATCATTTGACTCCTTGGGAGCTTATCGAAAGAAGAATTGAAGCAGCCGGTCAGGCTGATTTCGTCATCGCTCTTTACAACCCAAAGAGTGGGAAGCGAACGAGACAAATTGTTGAAGCGCAACAAATTCTATTAAAATACCGTTCTCAAGACACACCAGTTGGTTTAGTAAAAAGTGCATACAGAGATCGACAGCATGTCGTTATGACGACCTTACGGGATATGCTTGATCACGATATTGGTATGTTAACAACTGTGATTATTGGGAATTCCACTACGTTTATGTATGATAACAAAATGATTACGCCAAGAGGTTACCAAAGAAAATACACATTGCAAACACAAGAGCAGAAGTTGAAACCACATGAACGACTAAAAAGAGAGAACGAACCTTGGGCATTGCACGGAGGTAAAGAAGAGTCTCCTTCAGCTTTAGATATGGCAAATAAGGCAATTGCTATGGTTGATCAAGACAAAGGGGTAACGAAAGAGAGGTCAACATATGTAGGAACAAATATTGAGTCAATTTTTGAAGTAGCTGTCAGTCCAGGTGTCGTTAACAAAAAGTTTACGCCGCAGCAAATGCTTGTTCTTGCAGATGTTGTTGGTGATAAAGGAAAGATGGAGTATACAATCAATCACCAGATTTTACTTCATATTCCTACTTCAAGCCCTGAAACAGTCACAAATAAACTAACGGATGTTGGTTTTTTACTTGCACCGGTTGGTGATGTAGCGACTATGAAGGCATGTGATTTTTGTGATGGAGAGAAATTTGATTCCATACCGCAGGCTGAGGAAATACAAGCATTAATTGGTGGTATTGATGTTCCAAAGGAGCTTCATATCGGTTTTAACGGCTGTGCGATGGCTTGCTATGGTGCAGTGAATGATGATATTGGCATCGTATTTCGCAAAGGCAAATTCGATCTCTTTCTCGGGGCGAAAACCGTTGGTAGAACTGCTCATGCTGGACAACTAGTCGCAGAAGGGATTGAACCTGAACGTCTGGTTCCATTAATACAAAATATCGTAGGAGAGTATAAGGAGAAGGGGCATCCGAACGAGCGTTTTCATAAATATTATAAACGTGTAAAGGAAATACAGGGTTACCAGTTTAAAGATGTGTCACCAGATCTATCAATTGAACCGGTACCGTGTGCTGATTAAAAGGAGGAATATCAATGAAGGCAGTGTTATTTGTTGGTCATGGAAGTAGAGATCCAGAAGGAAATGAACAAGTATTAAAGTTTATAGAAAATATGAAACCTAGTATAGATGATAGTTTATTAGTAGAAGCGTGTTTTCTAGAGTTTGAGTTACCAAATATACTTCAAGGGCTGGAAGCTTGTGTGAACAAAGGGGCATCGCATATTGTTGTCATTCCAATTATGCTACTTCCAGCAGGCCATTCAAAGATTCATATCCCTGCAGCAATTGATGAGGCAAAAGAGAAGTACCCTCATATTGCTTTTACTTACGGTAGGCCGATAGGAGTTCATGATTTAGCACTAGACATCTGTACTAATAGACTAGTAGAGGCTGGAGAGAAGATAGATGATCCTAAAGAGCATACAGCAGTAATTTTGTTAGGTCGAGGAGGAAGCGACCCTGATGCGAATAGTGATTTGTATAAAATTACAAGACTACTGTGGGAACGACTAAAATATAAGATTATAGAACCTGCTTTTATGGGCGTCACTGATCCTCTTATTCGTGAAAGTATTGAACGATGTATAAAGCTAGGAGCCAAAAGAGTTGTTGTCGTACCATACTTTTTATTTACAGGTATATTAATTAAACGTCTTGAGCGGTTGATGGCAGATTTTCAAACAGAATTCCCATCAGTAGAATTTGTGTTAGCAGAATATTTTGGGTTTCATCCAAAACTTGAATTGATTTTGCATGACCGCATAGCTGAAGCGTTAAAAGATGAAGTTAAGATGAATTGCGATACGTGTCTGTATCGTTTAGAGGCGATGGAACATATTGATCATCACCACCATCACGATCATGATCATGATCACGGTCACCACCATCATCACCATCATGACGTGAAAACGGAGCATGTTAAATGATTTTATGTTTAGCCGGTACTAGTGACGCAAGAGAACTTGCGATATCTATGAAGAATGACGGATACTCCCTGCTTACAACGGTTGTCACAGATAGTGCAGCGATAGAGCTAAGAAAAGCTGGACTTCCTATAAAGGTCGGGAGGTTAACTGCAGAAGAGATGGTAGAAGTTATTCAACAACAAAACATTGAAACGATTGTGGATGCTAGTCATCCATTTGCAGAGGAAGCATCTAGAAATGCTATACAAGCAGCTAGAGCTGCGGATATCCCGTATATAAGGTATGAGAGGCAGCGAGAGCATATTATTAAGCGAGAAAAAGTCATCACAGTCGAGAGCTATGAACAAGCAGCTGAGGTTGCTGCTAGCAAGGGTGGCGTGATTATGCTCACGACGGGGAGTAAAACATTACAAGTTTTTTCTCAAAAGCTATTAAATTTACCAAACACTCGCTTGATTGCTAGAATGCTACCGCGCAAAGATAATATGGAAAAGTGTGAGCAGCTTGGTATTCCTCAGAAGAATATTGTCGCCATTCAAGGTCCGTTCACGAAAGAGTTTGATATAGCGCTTTACAAACAATACGGTGTTACATTGATGATTACGAAAGAGAGTGGGAAGGTTGGGTCTGTTGATGAAAAGCTAGCTGCAGCTGCTGAGCTAGATATAGAAACAATCGTGATCAAACGACCAAGTATTGAGTACGGCCTTACTTTTTCATCTTTTGATGAAGTATTAAGGCAACTAAAAGAAATGGAAGTGCAGAACATATAAGGAGGACGATTTAATGGATTTTCGCACTGAATTTAAACCGGAAACTGTTCAGCCACAGCAAATCGAAGGAAGAAGCTTTGAAATGATCGATGAGGAGGTAGGGGAGCACCCGTTTTCCGAAGAGCAATACCCTGTCGTTCAACGTGTCATTCATGCTTCGGCTGACTTTGAACTAGGGAAAAGTCTTGTGTTTCATAAAGATGCTATTGGAGCAGGTATTCAAGCCATTCGGAGCGGTAAGAAAATTGTTGCTGATGTACAAATGGTACAAGTGGGTATTAGCAAGCCGCGGGTAGAAAAATATGGCTGCGATATTAACGTATATATATCAGATGCTGACGTGATGGAAGAAGCAAAAAGGCTTAACACAACACGGGCAATTATTTCTATGCGCAAAGCAATTAAAGAAGCTGACGGAGGCATTTATGCCATTGGAAATGCGCCAACAGCGCTATTAGAGCTTATTCGCCTAATAAAAGAAGGCGAGGCGAAACCGGGGTTAATTATCGGTTTACCAGTAGGCTTTGTTTCAGCTGCTGAATCAAAGGAGGAGCTGGCTAAGTTGGATGTTCCATTTATTACGAACATAGGTCGGAAAGGTGGAAGTACCGTAACAGTTGCAGCTTTAAACGCAATTTCAATTCTTGCTGATAGAGGATAAGTATGAAAGACCAGAAACAGTCTACGGAAAAAAAATTACGACAAGGTTATACGACTGGATCGTGTGCTACAGCAGCTACGAAAGCAGCACTCACAGCATTAATTACGAAGGAAGAGCAAACCGATGCAACGATTTATCTTCCGGTCGGAAAGTTTGTTACCTTCCAAATGGAGCATTGTGATTTTCATGAGAACGGCGTAACTGTAGGTGTGATTAAGGATGCTGGTGATGATCCAGATGCAACTCATGGTGCCTTAATACAAGCAACAGTAAGCTGGAAAAATACTGCTGGCATTGAGTTGGACGGTGGAGCAGGCGTTGGTAGAGCAACAAAACCAGGGTTACCTATCGAAGTTGGAGAAGCCGCAATTAACCCTGTTCCAAGAAAAATGATCCGATCCACTGCTGAAGAAGTGTTAACCCAATTTCACATTCACCAAGGAATAAAGGTCGTTATATCAGTACCTGATGGTGTTGAAATAGCCAAAAAAACACTTAATGGAAGACTTGGAATTTTAGGTGGTATCTCTATTTTAGGTACAAGAGGGATCGTTGTACCGTTTTCTACTGCTGCTTATAAAGCGAGTATCGTACAAGCGATAAAAGTAGCTCGTGCAAGCGATTGTGAGCATGTTGCAATTACAACAGGCGGGCGTAGTGAAAAATATGCGATGCAACAGCTTCCTAATTTATCAGATGAGGCTTTTATTGAAATGGGTGATTTTGTCGGTTTTACCCTTAAGCAGTGTAAACGTCTGGGGATTAAGAAGGTCTCTATGGTTGGCATGATGGGAAAATTCTCAAAAGTCGCCCAAGGAGTGATGATGGTTCATTCGAAAAGTGCACCTGTCGATTTTGGCTTTTTAGCACAAGTTGCATCCGAGGTGGGTGTGAAAGGGGAATTAATTGAAGAAATTGAACATGCAAACACCGCTTCACAAGTTGGGGATATGATGGTCGCGAATGGGTTTCATAGTTTTTTCGAAGTTCTTTGTAATTATTGTTGTCAGCAAGCTCTTCAAGAAATGTCCGGTGGAGTAGATGTCGATACAACTTTGTATACATTAAAGGGTGATCTGTTAGGAAGGGCGGAATGCTATGACGAGAGCGATTAAGATGATTGGTATAGGGGATGAAGGGAAACAAAGTCTCCTTTCTACATATGAACAATGGATTTATGAAAGTGAAGTGCTTGTTGGCGGAGAAAGGCAGCTCGCATTTTTTCCTGATTACTGTGGAGAAAAGGTAGTGATTAAGGGAAGGTTACGTTCACTTGTTGAACGCCTTGAAAGTGAATCGAGACGTATCGTTGTACTCGCCTCGGGTGATCCGTTATTTTATGGTATCGGCAGTTATTTGGCAAAGAAACTTCAGCTAGAAATTTATCCATATGTTAGTTCAGTGCAGCTTGCATTTGCGAGAATGGGTGAGAGCTGGCAGGATGCATATATAACAAGCTTACATGGAAGAAAGATGCAAGGTCTAGCACAAAAAATAGACGGCAAAGACAAAGTAGCTATTTTGACAGATGAAACAAATACGCCTTCAGCCATAGCTACGTACCTACTTTTTTACAACATGGTAGAGTATCGTGCTTTTGTAGCTGAAAACCTTGGTGGAGAGTCGGAAAGGTGTGGCTGGTATGATCTTCATGAGCTCCATAACATCGTGGACAATGTTTTTTCACCTCTTAATATTGTCATTCTGAAAAAGGTGGCAGAAAGCCCCGCTTGGAGCTTAGGAATTAATGATAAAGAGTTTGCCCAACGAAAGCCCGAAAAAGGGTTAATTACGAAAAAGGAAATCAGAACGCTAAGTGTAAGTGCACTACAGCTTAAACTGGATAGTGTCGTTTGGGATATTGGGACTTGTACTGGGTCAGTTGCTATCGAAGCTGCGAGAATTGCTCGAGAAGGGCAAGTGTTTGCGCTTGAGAAAAATGAAGCTGATATTGAAAATTGTTTGTTGAATATACGTAAATTCCGTACAGATATAACAGTAGTAAACGCAAAAGCACCTGATGGCCTCGATTCTTTCCCTGATCCCGACGCTGTTTTTATTGGAGGGACAGCTGGTGGCATGCGTAACATACTACAAATTTGTTGTAATAAATTACGAGAAGATGGAAGAATTGTGCTTAATGCTGTGACAATTGAGAACTTATCAGAAGCAAATGCCTTGTTTAACGAATATGGCTTTCATACTGAAATTATTTTGGCACAAGTCTCAAGGAGCAAGCCGATTTTGAACTTAACAAGATTCGACGCATTAAATCCAATATATATAATTACGGCTACAAAGAAGAAAGGGGCTTAAAGCTTATATGACTGGAACATTATACGGACTAGGAGTAGGGCCAGGTGACCCTGAGTTGATTACGGTAAAAGCTTTTCGTACTTTGCAGGAATCGCCAGTAATCGCTTATCCAAAGAAACGCAAAGGAAGTAAAAGCTATGCTCATCAAATTATCGATGTGTATGTGAATCCGAACGAAAAGGAAATGCTTGGGTTAGTGTTTCCTATGACAAAGGATAAGAGCATTTTAGAGCGTGAATGGAATTTAACAGCGGAAAAGGTATGGGAAAAGCTACAACAAGGAAAAGACGTCGCTTTTGTAACAGAAGGAGATCCGCTTTTATACAGTACTTTCATTCAAATGTTGAATGTGATGAAGAAACGATATCCAGAAGTAAAAGTTCATACGGTACCTGGTATCTCATCAATTAATGGTGCAGCTTCTAGGCTTGGTATTCCATTAGCTGAAGGAGATGATCATGTAGCAATCATCCCTGCTAGAGATGACTATGAAGCGATGAAAAAAGTGATTGAAGAAAATGATTGTGTCATATTTATTAAGGTTGCAAAAGTGATAGACCTTATGATCAACGTGTTAAAGGAATTGCAACTGTTAGATAAAGCTTCAGTGGTGACGAAGGTAACCTCAAATGAAGAAATTATTTGGAATGTAGAAGAACTCGAAGGTGTAGATCTTGAGTATTTAACGTTAATGGTGGTGAGAAAATGAAGCTATATATCGTTGGAGCAGGACCTGGTGCGAGTGATTTAATAACTGTCAGAGGCTTAAGGCTACTTCAAGAGGCAGATGTTGTTTTGTATGCTGATTCGCTAGTTAGTGAAGAGTTAATAAAGGAATCGAAGCCTACAGCAGAAGTGCTCAAAACAGCTGGTATGCATTTGGAAGAAATGGTAGATATCATGGTAAGCAGGTTGAAGCAAGGAAAAAAAGTAGTAAGGGTTCACACAGGAGATCCAGCCGTTTACGGAGCGATAATGGAACAAATTTCACTTTTAAAAAGTGAGGGAGTGGAAATAGAAATCGTTCCTGGTGTAAGCTCTGTTTTTGCAGCAGCTGCTGAATTAGGTGCCGAGTTGACAATACCGGATTTAACACAAACGGTTATTTTAACTAGGGCAGAAGGAAGGACACCTGTACCTGACCGTGAAAAATTACAAGATTTAGCTCGCCATCATTGCACGATTGCCTTCTTTTTAAGCGCAACATTAACTAAAAAGGTTATAAATGAACTACTAGAGGCTGGCTGGAGCAAAGCGACACCTGTTGCTGTAGTATACAAAGCAACATGGCCTGATCAAAAGATTGTTCGATCAACGCTGGAGCATCTTGATGAAGATATGAAAAAGAATGGTATAAGAAAACAAGCGATGATTTTAGCAGGCTGGGCGCTCGATGAGCATATACATGAAAAAGACTACCGATCAAAGCTATATGACAAAGAATTTTTCCACGGATTTCGCCCGGGGGTGAAATCGTGATTTTGTCGTTAGGGGAAGACAAGCTTCCAGTTATTAAGCATGTGAATACATATGCTGTTGTTGCTATAACAAAGCATGGGGTTGATCTAGCTAGAAAGCTCGCTTCTTCATTCTCAAATACGGATGTTTACTATATGAGTAAATTTGCAAAAGGGGACGAGGAGCAGCTAAACATTCAAATGTTTCAAGGTAGCGTAAGGCTGCTTCTTCCCTCACTATTTCAAGCTTATCAAGGAATTATCATGATTATTTCATTAGGTGCTGTCGTGCGAATGATTGCCCCACTTTTGAAGGATAAAAAAACAGACCCCGGTGTTGTTGTCATCGATGATAAGGGTGAGCACGTGATCAGTGTGTTATCAGGTCATTTAGGTGGTGCAAATGAATTAACGAAAGAGGTAGCTGCTGTGCTTCAAGCTACACCAGTAATTACAACAGCTTCAGATGTTCAGCAAACAATTCCAGTTGACTTATTTGGAAAACGGTTTGGTTGGCAATGGGAATCAGCAGAAAAGCTCACACCTGTAAGTGCTTCTGTCGTAAATGAAGAACAAGTAGCAGTTGTGCAAGAATCAGGTGAAAAGAATTGGTGGAACTATGACAAGCCCATACCCAATCATATTTCTATTTATTCGGACATAGCTCAAGCCTTAGCGAGCAATCCAGCAGCAGCCCTTGTCATTACTCATCGGCTGCTCACAACTAAAGAGCAGGCAATTTTAAAAAATGGCGTATTGTATCGCCCTAAAGTTGTTGTCTTAGGGATGGGATGTAATCGAGGGACTAGCTATGATGAAATAGAGCAAGTCATAGATGATACATTAGTAGAATTACAGATTTCAAAAAAAAGTGTCAAAGCAATTGCCACAATTGATTTAAAAAAAGATGAAGTAGGCTTGTTGGAGGTTGTTGAAAAAAATCATTGGGATTTTACCTATTATACAGCTGAGCAGTTGAATAATGTATCAATAGAACAGCCATCAAATACAGTATTTAAATATACTGGCGCATACGGCGTTAGTGAACCTGCAGCGAAGCTGTATAGCGGAGCCGAGGAGCTACTATTAGTAAAGAAAAAATCAGGAAATGTGACGATATCAGTCGCAATTATTCCACATTGATTGATATGATGGCTAGTAATCTCGTTTTCCTAGCTTGTGAGTAGAATCATTAGGTTAAGACAGTAAAATCAAGAGTTCGGACAGTAAATAGAGTTAATTGGATAGTAAAGTAAGAAGTTCGGATAGTAAATAGAGTTAATTGGATAGTAAAGCAAGAAGTTCGGATAGTAAATAGAGTTAATTGGATAGTAAAGCAGAAGTTCGGATAGTAAATAGAGTTATTTGGATAGTAAAACAAGAAGTTTGGACAGTAAAAAGAGTTATTCGGATAGTAAATAGAGTTAATTGGATAGTAAAGCAAGAAGTTTGGACAATAAATAGAGGTAATTTGATAGTGAAGCAGAAGTTCGGATAGTAAATAGAGTTAATTGGATAGTAAAGCAAGAAGTTCGGACAGTAAATAGAGTTATTTGGATAGTAAACCAAGAAGTTTGGACAGTAAATAGAGTTAATTGGATAGTAAAGCAAGAAGTTTGGATAGTAAATAGAGTTAATTGGATAGTAAAGCAAGAAGTTTGGACAGTAAATAGAGTTATTCGGATAGTAAATAGAGTTAATTGGATAGTAAAGCAAGAAGTTTGGACAATAAATAGAGGTAATTTGATAGTGAAGCAGAAGTTCTGACAGATACATTCTTCCACAGTTGCTCACAGAATGTGGGCAAGTGTGGAATCGGGGTGCCTTTTGCATTTCTTATAAGGAGGCTACAAAATGAGCAAAAGATTTGTCATTGCTGGAACAGGAAGTGGAGTTGGTAAAACGACCTTAACGATTGGTTTGATGGCTGCCTTTCAGCAAAGAGGATTGAATGTACAAGGTTTTAAGTGTGGACCTGATTACATCGATCCTACGTATCATACCGCTGTTACAGGCAGACCATCAAGAAATTTAGATAGTTGGATGCTTTCTCATGAAGTCGTTCGTGAAATATTCAGTCGTGGGTGTGATGACGCTGATATCTCAATTATTGAAGGTGTGATGGGTTTTTACGATGGCAAAAATCCACAAACGAATGCAGGGAGTACGGCAGAAATAAGTGTGATTACAAATACACCAGTTATACTCGTTGTCAATTGTGCGAGTATGGCTAGAAGTGCGGCAGCTATTGTGAAAGGTTTTCAAGTCCTTTCTCCAGAGCCGAATATTGTAGGTGTTATTGCGAATAGAGTAGGTAGCGAAGGTCATTATAAACTTGTGAAAACGGCGATAGAGCAAGAGTGTCATATTCCAGTGGTTGGCTATTTAAAAAGAGAGGATAATATTGAAATTCCAGAGAGACATTTAGGGTTAGTGCCGTCCATAGAAAGGGGAGAGCTGGATCATTTTTTCGCAACCTTAGGAAATCTTGTGTCAGAGACAATAGACCTTGATCTACTGTATGAGCTTGCTGAATCAAAAGGAATTGATCATCACCCGACTGGAATATTTGATATACAGCATACCCAAAGTGTTAAGATTGCCGTTGCGAAGGATGAAGCTTTTAATTTTTATTATCAAGAAAATTTAGATATTTTAAAAGCCTTTGGAGCTGAGCTCGTCTTTTTTTCTCCGTTAAGAGGTGACCAATTACCTGGAGGGGTTTCTGGTTTATACATTGGAGGAGGCTTTCCTGAAGAATTTGCTAAGCAATTATCAGAACAAGCTGCAGTCAAAGATTCGATCAAACGTGCGATAACTAGTGGGATACCAACATTAGCAGAATGTGGTGGATTTATGTTTTTAACAGACATGATAGAATCTACAGAAGATGAGTGTTTTGAAATGGTCGGTATTATCCCTGGGAAAGTAAAAATGCAGCAAAAGCTTGCAGCACTTGGCTATCGTGAAATAAGTGGTGCACCAGGTAATTACCTATTACCAAATCACTTACATGCAAAAGGCCATGAGTTTCATTACTCGACCTTTTCATCAGCCACTACCATTAATGTACAATATGCCTATGAAACAAAAGGTATGCGAGGAGTGAAAAAGGAAGGCTTTATGAATAGTAATGTTGTAGCAGGCTATACTCATTTTCACTTTGCTTCATGTCCAGAAATGGTTCACAATTGGGTGACTAAATGTCGACAATGGGAGAAAGGTAATTAGTCATATTATGGCAACAATAAGCAACATTAATTATGTGAAGGAAATCACAAAAAATACGTATGCTTTTTGATAGATTGAGGTTTGTCGTACAAGATGTCACTCTCATTTAGCTATTCAAATGTAAAAAGGCTGTTTTCGCATTAATTGAGTTTTTTCGTAACACGTATACATCTTATCATTCGTGGCATCATTTGTTGTTATATAATAATGTCAACTAATGAAAAGTTATTTTACTGGTATTTTAATTTTGTCACAATAGCTCAGTTTACGAAAAGAGCTTTACATATAAACAATTCAAGGAGGTTTTCATTATTATGTCTATTCATGTGACGATTCCACCATTAGCGAAGCAAAAAGGAACAGAAGTAAGTAGGTATGTTGATACATTAACAAAACCTCAAGGTAGTCTTGGTAGATTAGAAGAAATAGCGATTGCACTTGCTGAAATGACAGGAGAATCTTTTCCAACCGTAATGCCTCCTGGTGTGATCGTCTTTGCAGCAGACCATGGGATTGCCAAGGAGGGTGTATCTGCGTTTCCTCAAGAAGTAACATCTCAAATGGTTTACAATTTTCTAACAGGTGGAGCGGCTATAAATGTCTTTAGTAGACAAATAGGAGCAAAGTTTAAAATTATAGATATAGGAGTAGCAAATGATATTAATGGTGAAGGGTTAGTAAATAGAAAAATAAAGTATGGCACAGCGAATTTCCTACAGCAGGATGCAATGAGTCGTTCGGAAGCCGAGCAAGCTGTCAAGGTTGGCTATGAAGAGGCTGAGAAGTTTATAAAGGATGGGGTAAAATGTCTCATCTTAGGTGAAATGGGTATAGGAAATACGACAACAAGCAGTGCAATATTGGCTGTATTATCGGATGAGAATGTAGCAGAAATTGTCGGTCATGGTACGGGTATTTCAGATGATGGGAAAATTAAAAAAATTGAGGCAATTAAGGAAGCAATAGTGAAACGAAACCCAAATTCAACTGAAGTATATGATATACTGTCTAAAATAGGTGGATTAGAGATTGCTGGAATGACTGGTGCCATGCTTGCAGCTGCTCATTATCGAGTTCCAATTCTAGTTGATGGCTTTATTTGTACGATTGCAGCATGTCTTGCTAAAGTAATTGATCCTGTAGTTGTGGATTATATGATAGTTGGACACCAATCGGTTGAGCCTGGGCACAAAGTTGCAATTGAGTTTTTAGGAATAAAACCTTTGGTAAATCTTGGGCTTCGGTTAGGTGAAGGAAGTGGAGCAGCAGTTGCATTTCCAATCGTAAAATCTGCCACACTAATGTTAAAAGAAATGGCCACCTTTACTCAAGCAGGTGTGTCTAATAAAGAAGAGTAAAGCTAACATAGTGGTACTATTTGAAGAATGACAATGGGGAGTCATGTGGAGGTCTGCTGCACATGAATGTAAGGTTCCACACAAAATGAGGTGTGAGTCTTAACCCCTTTATACAATATTTAAGATAAAGGGGAGACATCTATGAAAAAGGGAAAAGTGTATATAGTAGGAGCTGGTCCAGGAGACCCTAAACTTATTACTTTACGTGGATTAGAGTGTATCCAAGAGGCAGATGTGATTGCTTATGATCGCTTAATTAGTAATGAGCTTTTAAAGCATGCAAAAGATGGAGCAGAATTGATTTTTTGCGGCAAGCTTCCTGGTAAGCATGAACTAATTCAAGAGCAAATAAATGAACTTCTCGTTGAAAAAGCACTTGAAGGGAAAGTTGTAACTCGTTTGAAAGGGGGAGATCCTTTCGTCTTTGGTAGGGGTGGAGAAGAGGCAGAAGTGTTAGCCACAAATGACATTCCTTACGAGGTTATTCCAGGGATTACATCTGGTATTGCGGCACCTGCTTATGCTGGAATTCCTGTTACTCACAGAGATCATGCATCATCATTTGCGATTGTAACTGGCCATGGTCGAGAAAGCAAAGGACAAGACATGATTAACTGGCAGGCGCTTGCTCAAGGAATTGATACGATTGCATTTTATATGGGTGTAGGTAATCTTAAACATATTTGTACACAATTAATAAATAACGGGAAAGATCCTTCAACACCGGTTGCCATGATTGAATGGGGAACAACAGCGGAACAAAGAACAGTAACTGGAGAATTACATTCGATTTTTGAAATCTCTCAAAAAGAGAATATTACTCACCCAGCTGTTGTACTCGTTGGTAATGTCGTTGGTATGAGAGAAAAAATTAAGTGGTTTGAAGCTATTAAATAATAGTGTTGTCTGCAGTCATTAGCTTTGTATATAACTTCTTGTGAATACAGTAATAAATACAAATTTTCATATGTAGTTAGAAGCCCCATAAACAGTCGTTTATGGGGCTTCGTATGTTCATTAAATAAGTTTTAAGTTATGTTTAAAACTTTTATGCTGTCGATTTCGTTTAAGTTTATAGGTAAATACTAGTGATAAGTGAGGGTGTGAAAATTAGCGTGAAAATGAATAAAAAGTCTTTTATATATATTAGCATTGTCTTAATAGTAATCTTTTTTAGCTACTCTGTTTACACGAATGAAAATAACAATCAAACGTTAGTACAAGAATGTAAAGATAGGGGGATGTATCCTGAATATGAAAGAGGTTTTTTAACTTTTTCTTCAGCTGTTTCTTGTTTAGATAGGCTATCAAAATAAACTATAATTATTTGAAGTATTTCTATCGTAAGAACATATAACAAGAAAGCCAATTTCTCATTTAAATCTTGAGAAGATGGTCTTTTGTTTTTCCTTAATCATTTGCAGAACTTACATCATTTATTTCAATTAATAATTTAAATCCTATTATTTACAAATATCTTTTTAAAACTTTTCCTAACTTCATTTCGTTTAACTAACCGAGGTAAAAAAACTAAGGACTAGTATACTACTAACGTCATTTTTATTTGCACTGCAATATTAGTCAAATTTGAAAGGTGTTCCACTTGAATTTAACAATTGAAAATATCATAAACATGTTTAGAGATCAGTAAATGATGTTTCATTTGAGAGATTAACACCGAACCTTGAAGATTGCTATTTATTCGAACAGGAGGTAGTACGATGAAACAACTAGTGAAATTTGAATTATATAAAATATTTAGACAAAAAGGGATATACATTTCGATGATACTTATGCTTCTCCTTTTTGGTATGATCATGTTTAACGAATCGAGAATTCCTAATAATTTAGATACTTCTGCTGTAGATATTAAGGAGGAACTGCAAGTAGTTGCAAAACAGTGGGAGGGAAAGATAACAGAACAGAAGATAGAAGATGCCTTGGAAATTTCACAATCTCTTGAGGCCAAAGTACAGAAGAAATATGATGAAAATTACAGTGGAGTAATGACGGAATTAACATCAGAAGAAGTTGCTGAATACTTTATCTTAAATAGAATAAGTATTGCAAGATCATATTTAGAAGATTATAAGATCACTCTGAAAGAATTCGATGATAAATTAAATACATTAAATAAAGGTGATTTTACTTATAAGGAAGCATTGTTAGAAAAGGAAATGTTAGAAAATTTGGTTGTAGATACTTTTAACTATAATGAAGGACCAAAAAATACAATTGGTTTCGCCAGTGATTACGCAGCTTATTTTACAGGATTAATTATGCTAGTTGGACTAGCTTCAGTTTTTGTAAATGAAACAAGTACTGGAATGGACCAATTGATATACAGCACACGCCATGGACGCAAAATAGTTGTTACAGCAAAAATAATTGCTGCAACGGTTTTGATCTTAGTTATTACAATGTCATGGGTTATTTTTGATGTATTAATGAACACATACATTTATGGAACTAGTGGATGGAGTTCATCTATACAAAATTTAGGATATCCACAATCACCTTATAGCCTAACGGGTTTAGAGTATTTTGGTATTCAAATCGGCGCTCACGTACTCTCTGCATTTGCTTTTATGGCTTTCATATTCGCGGTGTCTGCAGTATCGAAAAATGTACTCGTATCTTTTATTATTAGTGCAATAGTCTTCATCTTGCCATCTATCTCTATGCCGACTCCATTATGGGAATATGTGAAGAAGTATAGCTTTGGAAGTTTTATGTCTGCTTCAGAATTTATAAACCCATTTCATGCAATAAATGTTGTAGGAGTTCCAATATTAGATCCCATTGTTCACTATCCACTCGTTGCACTACTAGGAATCATTTTCACTATTGTAGTTTACAACACGATTCGAAGAAAACAAGTTGCATAAGGAAATGGTCACAAAATAATGATTATGTAACTGGAAAACCAGCTAATGAATACGAGATTAGCTGGTTTTAGTTGTCCAATAATGAATGGGATAAGCTATTCTTCCTTAACATGATTGGTATCTTCTTGTGCTTTATGGATAATTCCGCTAATGCCAGCTGCAAGTTTTGAATCAACTATTTCAGCATCTTCAATATGCATGAGAATCGTTTCATTAATTTCATCAAAAACAAACTTAGTGTCATTTATTTGCTGAATGACCTCTTTAGAAAAGGCTGTTTGTTCATTAATTGCTTGAAGTACGTTATTGACTTCTTCTTGTTCTTGTTCCATTATTAGTAAATTATTGTTTATCTTTGAAGTTGTTTCAGCACTTAGTTCAATTCCTTTATCAACTAAAGAGGAGCTCTTTGTCGTTTCATTTAAAGCACTACTTATCTCGCCTTGTATATGACTCGTAAGTTCAGCAATGTTTTTAGTACTTAACGCTGTGCTTTCAGCTAGTTTTCTAACTTCTTCTGCCACGACAGCGAAGCCTTTACCTTGTTCACCAGCACGTGCTGCTTCTATAGATGCATTTAACGCAAGTAGATTTGTTTGATCGGCAATATCGTTTATGACATTGACGATATTTTCAATTTCTTTAGATCGAATACCAAGCTGTGTCATACTCTCAGAAGCATTATTCGTCTGTTCTCCCAATTGTTTAATTAGAGCTTCTACTTCAATTACTGAATCTCTACCTATTTTTGACTGCTCGACCATTTTGGTTGTTGAGGCGATAAGTGATTCGCCTTTATCGATAACAGATGTAGAGATGTCGTTGGATTGAATGCTTAAATTTTGAACTTGTTCAAAACGGCTTTTTATTGTTTTTACTAAAGAATCTAATACCTGATGTTGATCATTCACCATTTGATGCTGATCAACCGTCGCAACCAAGTCTGTTTGTAATTGTGCTAGAAACTCATTTGTCATCAATTCTCGTTGTTGTTTTTCTAATTTTAGCATTCTTACTTTTTCTTCAAGTTCATCTATGTGTTTTTGTAAATCTTTTGTCTTTTTCGTTTTTATTAACATATCGGTGTGCCTCCTGAGCTTTTTTCCTACTAAGTTATATTTTGTCATATTATGTGTGATTTTGTCGAGATTAAGAGAACATGTAATTTTAATTTAAATGATTTTGCATGAAGGGAATATTTATAAATTGGAGAAAATGTCATAAAGAAGTAGTGATGAATAAGCTAACATGAAAATTGAACTTGTAAACATTTTATGAAAGAGCAAGAGGATTCAGGTTCACCATCAATCGAGTTTACGGTAATTATTACAGTCAATGCTAGTGAGGACAACGAAATAATCAAGCTAATTGAATGATGTAATTAGCTAATAAGCTTATAATGATATGAATTAAAACAGAGAGTAGCAAATTCACTAGGGGAGCTGTGGTGGAACTCTTTAGAGTCAAGAAGGGGTTTGGCAACCTGGTTAGAGGAATAATAGGGTTTATCGATGAGTTTAGCACATACCGATTTGGAGGCTAACGATCACTCAAAAGTGAACTTTGGCAAAGAGTTTAACTCTAATCAAGTGATGAGAGCTAAACTCTTGATCTTCCCCTGCATACCGTTAGGGAGATTTTTTATAGTTAAAACAAATCTCGTAAACTTATTTTTTATTAAAAATGGACGATTGATGAGTTTTACGTGAGCTCAATAATTGTAAAGGTAGCAAGATGCCAAGAACGCTAGTCGTATACTATACCTTAGAACAAAAAAGCAACAATTAATTTGTACTGATTTTTATGGAGTGAACTGAATTTCCTATATTTGTCAAATGGCCTTCATTCTTAAATACAACACATGCATTTTCGTCAATGCCATAGCCAAATGGAATGGAAGTCTGATTCAAAGCACTATGCAAATATGGTTCCTGCTTGTCCTCTGTATAATGTACACTGATAAGGATATTGGAAAGTAGACCAATACCTTTAATCATTTCAATCTCGTTAGTTTTAGATTCGTCAGGTGAGATAAAACTTTCTGTTAATGAAATGAGTGCACCAGCAGAACAGGCTGCGACAGGAACGCCATTGTAATAATGTTCTTTTATTAGCTGTTTTATTGGTGACTTTGTGTATTGTTTATGGTATTCGTATGTACTTCCACCACCTATGAAAATCCCCGTAGATTGAGCTAATGTATTTGTAGCTTGATCGTAATCTAGTTGATTATTTTCGTCTGGCATAATGACAGAATAGCTATTAATACCTAACTCCTCCCAAGTCTGAACGTAGAACGGTAAGTATTCTTTCCACTTAGGAGAATAAGTGATCAATAATGCAATATGAGCTTTTTTGCCCCCACATTTTTGAACAAACGATTGATTAGCTTGTAATAATGAAGGGTTTCCACCAAATAAAAATAAATATCTGTCTTTCATTATATTTTCACTCCGAGCTGGGTGTGTTTTTTACTAGGCTACTTACGTAAATTTTGTTGCGTAAACAACCTTTTACTAAGACTCTTTTCGTAGACTTTGTTGCTATTGAGATTAATTTAAGACAGCAATATTTTAAATGAGAAAAGGTGCCACGAAAGCTTAGCTTATACGTATATCTAAGTACGAACAGTCTTTATTAAATAAGATATTTCTTCTTCTGTAGAGAAAAATATCAATTAAACATCCGAATAAATGTTGCTTCATCTATCGTAACATAGCCATATCATCCTATGGCTACTTACTCTAAAGGTATATGTCGTTTAAATCGCCAAGGATTTTTTTCATTTCTATCATTAGTTGCTCTGGTCCTTCAACTCGCGCGTGTTTACCTAGACTAATAAAAAAAGAAGCGTAATATTCTAGATCAGGTTTGGTGATTTGAGTATATAAGCGACCGATGCCATCTTGTTCTACGACAATACTCTGTTCTAAGAATGGGTCGTTTTTACAAATTTTCACACCTTCACGACTAAGCTTTACTTTGAGTGAAACCTTTTCAGGCTCTTTCCCCATATATGACCAATTGTGAATGTTGAACTTACTTAAGTTCACACCCTCATGTTCTTCAACGATGGTTGCATCTATAATGCGATCAGCTCTAAATAAGCGTGTATCTTCTCTCTTGAAGCAATAGGCAGGACAGTACCAATGCCCGTTTTGTGAAAAAACACCAACTGGCTGAATTGTTCTAGTTGATTTTCCTTTAATTGAATCATAGGTAATTTGAACAACCTGTTGATTAATGGAAGCATCTAGTAGTAATTGTAAGCAAGGAGATGACTGCTGTCTTTGTTGTGTATAAAAGACAAAACGTTGTTCCATTTCCTCAATTCGTTTTTTAACATCACTCGTTAAGTAATGATGAAACTTGTTTAATGCAGATTTAGCATCTGTTTCAAAGGGAAGATCGTTATAGTACTGGAGTGACTGGTTTGCAAAGAACATTGCAATCGCTTCATTTTCTGTAAAGGCAATTGGAGGAAGAATGCGTTCTTTGATAATTTTGTATCCTCCTCCTGCACCAACTTCTGAATATAGTGGGACACCTAGCTCTTGTAGATCAAGTAAGTCCCGTTGAATTGTACGAAGTGATACGCCAAATTCATCTGCTAACTCCTTTGCAGTAAATACCCGCTTGGAGTTAATGACCATCATTAATTCCACTAATCTCTTCGATTTATTCATTTAATACAGCCCCCTGATTAGTCCCACCTTTATATGCTTAATATATCATATTAATACGTCAATAATTGTCGTAATTATAAGTTAAGATCTAAATGAAGGGAGATAAATATATGTATTATATAGTAGCAAGGAGTCATAAAACGAATTATCCCAAGCCTATTACTTTGATGAAGGGTCAGGCAATTATTGTAAGTGGAAAAAGAGAGGGATATTGGATCTATTGTAAAACTACAGACGAGGAAATGGAAGGATGGGTTCCAGAAAGCCTTATTAAAATTGATGGAAACACAGCATTTGTCTCGGAAAAATATACAGCAAGGGAACTAAATATAGACGTAAATGAAAAGGTTATCGGAATAAAGGAACTTTATGGCTGGTTATGGTGCCGTAGCGTTAGCAATGATGAAGAGGGTTGGGCGCCAATTGATCATCTAAAACCAATAGTTTAAAAAACTATTAGTCTGTTGGATTCGTACAAAGTGCTACTCTCATATTAATTTTCACATAAGTCGTGGCATCTTTTCATCTTAAACACGAGAAAATCGAGATTAGCTTGTGAACATAGTAGCAAAGTTAAGTAAACAACTTCTTAAAAGCTTGTTATTAATAATGGGTCTAAAGTTAAAATCCTTATATGTCTATCTGCACATAGTCACAACGTGCCTTCATGGGGAGTGTCTCCAGTGTTTGTCTGGGATAACTTAAATGAGGGGTCTTTGCTTACGGCTTAATATGAATAAGGGAATTAATCTTAATGTTAATATTTATTGTTTTTTCACGTTATTTTGAGTAACTGATATGTATTATGTAATTAGTCTTTGGAGAAAAAGGTGCCCTAAATATTAGCTTGCCATTTTTAGAGATATGAAGCTAATAAATAATTTGGAAAAATATAATAAATACGACATTAGATGTCGCTATTATTAACTAAGATAAAAGTGTAAAAGAAAAGGAGGAATAAATAATGAATAATAAAACGAATGAAATGAAGCTTGAACCGACAATTAAAGAGATGGACGAGATGGTGGTTGTAGGACTAGAATGTCGTACTTCAATGACTGAAATGCAAAAAAATAATCCGATTCATGGTTTATGGATGGATTTTATGTCTTTGGAAAATAGTATTCCTTTCCGAAAAGACAATAATGTGACGTATGGCGTTTGCTATGATGAAAATAAAGAAACAGGTGAATTTGTTTACGCTGCCGCTGTTGAAGTAGAAAAGGTGGATCAATTGTCAAATAAGCTAGTGACAAAAACAATTCCTGCGCAACGTTATTTAGTCTTTACTCATAAAGGGCTAATTAGTGAGCTTGGTAAAACATTTGGCTATATTTTTGAAGCTTGGCTGCCGCAATCTAATTATGAAGTCGTTAGCTCAGCTTCATTTGAGTTATATGGTGAGAGATTTCTTGGGCCGGATAATGATCAATCGGAGACAGATATATACATCCCGATAAAATAGCAACATTTGTATGAAGTAATGATCATGAAAAAATATATGTTGTTTATCTTACTAATAAACAAGTAGAGCTGATGATTGCACAGCTCATCATTGCCCATGTTGACTATTTAAAGAAGCTAAAAATAGATGGAGTCTTATTATTTTGTAGTCCTCGTATTGTGGTACTGCTTTAATGGTTATTAAAGCTCGCTTCAAATAGCAAAAAAATATGTAGAAGAAGACCCGTTTTCAAAAGAAGATTACTATTTGAAGTTGATGAGGCAAATGCGCACAATAACTTTCTGTTAAATGATGTGCTCGCATATTTGTCTTCAAAGAGATCGGGATCAAATACATTTGATATCGATGAATGAGCTGAAGGTTTGTCATTGTCAATATCAATTATAGAGTTAAGGGGCTTTAAGCCCTTAATAGCCGAAGATCTACAACAAGGGTGACTCACATAAAGATAACTAATTTGAGTCACCCTTATGCTATGAAAGGAAGGTAATAATATGAAAACAGAAATCATCAATGAGCGCATCAACAGTTTTGAAGAATTTATTCATTTTGTAGAGTCCTTACGGAATATGGAGAATGAGAAGTGGGAGCTGCCGATTGCTGAGGGAAAGTGGACTGTGAGAGACATCATTGCTCATATTATGCTTTGGGACAAATATTTTCTTGAGAATGCTATACGTAAGATAAAATTACAACAACCTTTAACTAGTCGTCATGTTAATTTTGATGAATTTAATAATAATGCGGTTCAATATGGGAAGACAAAAGATAAAGATACACTTATTAGTGAGACAATAAGTTATCGTCGAGAAATTATTGATCATTTAACTTCCGTACCACGTGAAAACTATGAAAACAAGTATGTAGATGAAGACGGGAATCATTTTACTATCAAAAGCTATCTCGATGGCTTTATCCCCCATGATAGCCACCATAAATCTCAAATTGAACAATATTTAAATAAACCATAATTAATATCTCTGTATATATGAGGTCATACTGTAAAACACCTATTGTTAGATCACACTTATACTATTTAGATAGAGGAGGCTTTTTCGTGTCTAACACACTTACAAAAAGTAATGTTATAGCAAGAGAAGGTTTTGATTTCGTAGGCAATTGTACAAGAACAACTAATAAAGTTGAAATGACAGCAGATAGACGTATCCCTAAACTATGGGACGATTTTTACAAAAATGAAGTTTTAGAAGCTATTACTCATAAGAAGAATTCGAATGTATTAGCAATCTATACTGATTACGAGACAAATGAACATGGTGCTTATACATTTGCATTAGGAGCAGAAGTCAGGGACAACAATCTAGTGCCGAATGGGATGGAATCAATACAAATTCCTGATCAAAAATATATTGTATTTACAACTCGAAAAGGTCCTTTACCGGGAGTAATCATAGAGGCTTGGGAGGAAATTTGGAAATGGTCGGAGCAGCATGAAAGAGCTTATGGAGCTGACTTTGAACTATACGACGAAAGAGCAATGGACCCAAATAATGGTCAGGTTGATATTTATATATCTGTGAAATGAACTACAAAACACTTAACTAGTATTGAAGAGGGAAACTCAAAGTTTACGTAACTAGCAGTTAAGAAGTTGCTCTTTATAAAAAAAGACTTGTACGTACATTCCCACGTTCTCTACTTTGGCTTGGTCTTCACACCTTTGGTGAGCGTGGGTGAAATCCTACAACACACCTTCATAGCTTCAGTTCTGAATGAGTAATCTGTAATTTTAGGCTGAAGTAAATATTTATTCTCCTTTTATACATCTGTGCACTCCGTATTGTTTCCGATTTGAAGTGAGGTTAATATGACAAAAAATGATAAAATATAGTAAAATATGATAACCTATTATATATAGGAACTTTTTAGTACTAGTATTTTCAAACGAGAGGTATAGATAATGATATTGTTAGAACATGAAATATAACAACTTTGTTGCTATCCTAGAGGACCTCCTCCCTAAATTGTAATACTGTTTAATTTCGAAAATTTAGGAGGAGAAATAATGGTGGCAGTAAAATTTGAAGAATATATAAACGACGTGAATGAGAATTTTTCGGGTTGGGATTTTTCCTTTATAACTGGAACTGGGCGAATGAAAAGCAATCTACTTTCCTGGTCTTATGGAAGCATGGCTAGACAATTAATAAAGCATGCAAATTCTATGTTAGATATGGGCACAGGTGGTGGAGAATTTTTGTCAAAGCTTCAACCATTTCCTGAGACAGTTTATGCTACAGAAGGGTACAAACCAAATATTCCGATCGCAAAAAAACATTTAGAGCCTATAGGAGTTAAAGTGGTTTCAGTTGAAGAAGATTCCAATTTGCCATTTAACGATAATCAGTTTAATGTCATTTTAAATCAACATGAATCTTATGGTCCTGAAGAAGTTAGAAGAATAATAAATTCTAATGGGGTATTTTTAACTCAACAAGTCGGTGGCTTGGATTGTTTAGGGATTAATGAAGCACTAGGGTCTTCGGTAAATAATGAATTTAAAGACTGGAATCTGACTACGGCAATGAGTGACTTGGTGAACAATCATTTTGAAATTTTGTATTGTAAAGAAGAATTTCCAACACAGCGTTTTTTTGATATAGGTGCCCTTATGTATTACTTAAAAGCAATACCGTGGCAAGTACCAGATTTTAGTGTGGAACAATACTATGAAAATTTATACACCATTCATAAACATATACAATCTGAAGATTTTTTTGATGTAAACCAGCATAGATTTGTCATTAAAGCTCTTGCAAAATAAAAAATATAAGTTTAATAGTATATATGCTGTTACACAAGGTCTTCTCAATAAGAAGACCTTGTTATATATTCAGAAACTCCTTCAACAAAGGGTAGTGTACAGGGAGCATAATAAATAAAGGAATGTAATAGTCATTCTACAGAGGAAGGTAATGAATGTTAACTAGAGCTTATAAAGTATGGAAGGCTGATCTTGAGAATTTTTTGCTAAGATTAACTGGAGGGCAGCATCAAAACTCCTTAGAAATTGCACATCCAGCTACAGAAGATGAAATAAAGACTATAGAGCAACAATTGGGGATACTTATTCCACAAGATTTTCGGCATGTATTGCTTCATTTTTCTAAACACCTTCACTTTTATTGGTTTTTGAATAATATAACCTATCCAATGGCACAACAATCAAATTACATTGATAAGACTTTCTTTAATATGGGGAATGTAGACCAATGTATTATTGATTGTGGAGGGATATTTGACAGTCCATTGTGGTCCATACAAAACCTTTTAAGCTATGAAAATGACAGAGAGACATACGAGTTTTTAGATGACGATGATGCATTCGAAAAAAAATATTGGGAAAATTGTTTACTGTTTACATCGTTTGGAAATGGTAGTTACTTAGGAATTGATCTAAAGTATAATGTTGGTGAAATTATCTATTTAACGACTAGTTATCATATGCATGGCTTAAGGTTAGGTGGAAATTTCTATACGTTTTTTAATAACTGGATAAAACTAGGTTGTGCAGGACATTGGGGAGAAGATTTTTACTTATTTAGTACAAAAGATAAGCCATATGTAAATGAACAATCTGTAAATGCTACTGGATGGAAAAAATGGATAGGTATCATTTAAGAAGCTATTAAGGAGTTGACTATATGGCAATATCATTAGATCCGGTTTTGCAAGAACAAAAGCACGTATTAAAAAATCTCTATTCACTCTACCTACATGATTTATCAAAATTTACTTCTTGTTTAAATATTACTAGTGACGGAATATTTGAGATGGAGGAGTTGAATATATTTTGGGATACAGCTGGGTTTTCTCCATTTTTTATAAAACAAGGTGAAATGACTATTGGTTTCGTTTTACTTTTAGAGAGGCCTTTTTTAAAAGGACAATACGATTACTGTATTAATGACATCTTTATACTTAATAAATATAGGGGAAAAGGAAATGGAATAAATGTAGTAAAAGAGCTTTTTGAGCAGAAGAAAGGGAAGTATTATGTAATTGAGCTTGTTAGCAATGAATCAGCTGTATCTTTTTGGAAGGGTATTTATAACAAGATGAATATTAAATATGAAAACAGCAGAGATTTGATAGATGATGAGGAATGTTTTGTTCAAACTTTTCAAGTTTAAGAAAATACTTGTTAAGTTCAGATAGGGCAAAAGTCTTGAAAAAATTATTATTAATATTTTCAGAATATAAATTTTTTATGGTTATAACCTTAAATTTGGTATTTTACTACTTAAATAGTAGTGTTTTTTTTGTTTATATTGACGGAATTTTTGTATTTTTATAAAATTTATTCATAGGTTTATACATTTCGGCCGAGATGTATTTTTATTTTTTTGCTTTAATATAACTATTTCTATGAGAAAACTATACTTTCGAACATGAAAACTAGAATACAAAGAGGTGTAAGGATGAAAAATAAGAAAAAATTAATGACTACTGTATTAGCAAGTTCATTAGCATTAGGCACTTTTGTTGCGCCTACGGTAAGCTATGTATCAGCAAAGTCTATTAATCAAGTGGAAAAGGCCGCTGAAAAGGTAAACTGGAGTGAGAAAGTTAATGCACCTGAATTCATTTCTGGTAAATTGACAGAACCTTCTAACAATAATTCGGAAGATATACTTTTTAGCTATATTGATAGTAAGAAAGATATCTTTAAAATTGATGCTGTAGCGAAGAATTCGTTTATCGTTAAAGAAAGTAAGAAGGATGATTTAGGCTACACGTTTATCCGTTTGCAACAAGTATTTAAAGGTACGCCAGTATTTGGTGCTACGTTGACAGCACATATTGATCAAGATGGTGTTTTGACAGCAATTTCTGGAACCGCACTTCCAGAGCTAGAAAAAAAGAATTCATTAAAAAAAGAGCAAAAAGTAACTAAAAAAGATGCGGTTGCGATAGCGGAAGAGAACTTATTAGCATCCTTAGCTGACGCACCTGAATACGAAAAAAACCCGAAGGCAGAGCTAGTCATCTATTCTGATGGTGAGATTGCTAACTATGCATATGCAGTAAACTTCCTTTTCTTTTATCCTGAGTTAGGAAACGTTGATTATTTTGTAGATGCTGTTACAGGTGAAGTGTTAGCGAAGCATAATAAAATTCATACTGCAGAAGATTCTGTTGGAACTGGTGTAGGTGTGTTGGGGGATCAAAAGTCTTTAAATACTTCTTTTGATGGAACTGCATACTCATTAATTGATAATACCCGCGGTAATGGAATCTTTACCTATGATGCTGAAAATAAAATTAATGACAAAAACTATAGAGCAAAGCTCCCTGGTAGTCTTTGGGTAGATACTGATAATTTATTCACAGATAGTTATGACAGCGCCGCAGTTGATGCCCATTATTATGCAGGTATCACTTATGATTATTTTAAAGATGTCTTTGGAAGAGACAGCTATGATGGAAACGGTGCACCAATAAAATCGACAGTACATTTCGGTAGAAATTATAATAACGCTGCTTGGGTAGGCACCCAAATGATTTATGGAGACGGTGATGGAAGGCAATTCCTACCTTTATCAGGGTCACTTGATGTAGTTGGACATGAGTTGACACATGCAGTAACGGATTTTAGTGCAAATTTAATTTATCAA
>NZ_JAEUFG010000034.1 GCF_018588585.1 Bacillus sp. SM2101 | reverse complement strand
TTGTGTTTCTCCATTATACAAAAATGTACCCTATAGGGAGACTTTTTTAAAGTGTCTACTCTATAGGGTACATTTTAAGGTTGGCTTTTTTGGATCATAGCTTTAACTTTAGTAGTTTTGATTACCGGAACATTAAAATAGGTGAAACCCTGAGAACAAAAGATGAAAACAGGGTTTTACCTATTTTTATTTATTTCGGATATTCACAACGTCGTCATATTTAATCCTATGAATATCTACGTCTAATTATGGCGAGTAGTAGGTGGTCCATACCAACTAAATTACTTCTAATACAATTTCTAAATCGTAATAATACAGAATCAGCCGGTGTAAAGGTTGACGTTACAACTGGTTGGCAGTATCTCTCAGTAACAACTGATCAACCGTTTTCAACTAATGATGGTGTAACTGTTGTAATTTGGCCAAGTGTCTATAATGGACCAACAGATTCTGTATATGCTTCGGAACCAAAGCTTATTGAAGAATAACTAAAACTATTTAAAATGAATAGTATGATGTATAGGTTAGTAATTTACAAGAAATGTTCTCCCGTTATTGAACAATAAGGAGTTTCTCCTAACAAGAATCAAAAACGCTTGCACCGTCTAAACCAAGACGGGGTTTAGTGTTTAAGCTTTTAAAATTAATAACTTTACTATCAATCTACGAGTAGAAAAAACTCATTAGAATAATGAATGTAAAGAATGATACTGTAACGTATTGCTTTTTAAGACATACTCAGAGAACTTTAAGACTTGAATGTATTATAGGTTTCTGTGTAAGCAAATAAGAGAGAGTAAAGTTAAATCTACTCCTGAATTTCTTCAGGTAATTGATCTACACTTGTAGATTCTCCAAATCCAGTCACTTTATATTTTTCCCCATTGTCCAGTTGGAAAGATATCCCTTGAATTGGTTTCTCATCTCTTTCTATTTTAGGAGCGGTTTCTTTGTTAAATCCCCATGTATCTAATGTCACTTTACCAACTACTTTTATGAAATTTCCATCTTTATTGTCAGTAATATTATTAATACTCTTATTTATCACTTTACTCTCTATCCATTCATCTAATACCGGTTCAATGCTATTAATATCAACGTTCATGCCTTCTTTGTAATAAACAGTTATAAAATATTGAAAGTGAGCAGTACTTAAATCCTCAGAGCCCCCACCTGCATAATATGATTCTGCAATTCTGAATGTATCAATATTGTCATGGGGGTTAGTACTACACCCAATTAGTACTGCGATTTGTATGAATGTAATAAATAATCGTTTCATTAAATTACCCCTTGTTATTTAGTTAATGTGTAACTAACATAGAAGTTTATTATAAGCCCTAAGGTATTTCCTTCTTGAGTATTGGTCTATATACAAAAATGCTTTGATAAAATTTAGGCCTCGCTTCTAGAGTAAGATCTCGTTTAGACCATCCTGATTCACCAGTTGCCCATTCTGTTGGAGCGTTAACGAACCACACTTGCTCACTTTCATCCTATTATAATGTATATAGATATTACAAAGGAACATTAACTACAGAAAAAATTATACAAGCTCATATAACTAAAGTAGGGGAAGAAAATAAAAAATGTACTCACATGGAAGGGTTTAAAGAGTGTGATAGAGAGGGGGTGTTGATTCCTACCAAACACGCAGTTCTCCTTTATACATGATTTCGAAGATGTACATTAGGAAGTATACCTGCTCTGTTAATGCCTCTGGTCACTCCAGTATTACATATTATCGTTGTTTGTACCATATATTTGGAGGGCTCGGTTGACATCTTTTATAGTGGGCTAGTTATGTTACTATATTGTTTCTTACATAGATTTTTTTGAGAAATAAAAATAAAATGTTATCTTTACACCTAATATAGGTGAATTCGTTGCTATAAAAGGGGAGTCAAACATTTGAAATAGTATTCTAGATCTTTCATCAAACTGTACTTGACAAAATTACAGTTAGAACATTATACTGTAATAGAAATAAATACAGTTTGAATAAAAGGAGATTTAATAATGGCACAAAGTAGAAATGCAAGTGAAGAATATTTAAATAAAATTAAAGAAATAAAAATGAGTGGTGCAAAACCGAAGGAACTAACTGACCAAAATTTCTTCACAGTTGCACAAGAAAGAAGTTCAATTCGTCATTATGATCCAGAATATAAAATGAGTGAAAGTGATATTAATGAAATGTTAGAGACTGCAATTTTGGCTCCTTCTTCAAGTAACTTACAACCTTGGAGATTTCTTGTTATTCAAGATCAAGAATCAAAAGAGCAATTACTACCAATTGCAAATAATCAACAACAAATCGTTGATGCATCAGTTGTTATAGCAGTGCTTGGAGACCTAGAAGCATATAAAAACGCAGAAAGAATATATGGTGAGTTAGTAACCAAAGGTGCGATGACAGAAGAAATTAAAAAATTCTATGTAGATCAAATTAATGGTCATTATGGAAATCTATCGTATGAAGATGCAACAAGAGTAGCGATGATTGATGGTGGTATCGTATCTATGCAATTAATGCTTGCAGCAAAGGCAAAAGGCCTTGATACAGTACCAATGGGAGGTTTTAACCCTGATCAATTTATCAAAGAATTCAATGTTCCAGAAAATTTCTCTCCTGTTATGTTAATTTCTGTTGGTAAGGCCAAACAAGTAGGCTTTGCAAAATCTCGTTTACCACTTGATGAAGTTACAACTTGGAATAAATTCTAATCGAGTTTCATAGTATTAAAACTATGCTACCTAGCGTAAAAAATAAAACGCTAGGTTTTTTTATTTTTGACCCCCACTAAAATGACAAAGGGTACGTAATATATGAGTGGAAGGAGGTTACTGTGCAAAACTTCATATCAACAAATCTAGTAAACTAACTATTATTAATAATTGTACGGAGGTAACGATATGTTTAAAAAAGTGCTTACGGTGATAATGGCACTATCATTAATAATATCACCATTTTTTAATAATAATATTGCAGCAGCAGCTGATTATGAACATGATGTTAACACTATAACCTCAACAAAATCTCAAATTACATTTACGTCTTTTGTGAATACAAGCTGGGTAGATGTTCATTACAAAATTAACTCTGGTATTCAACAAAACGTAAGAATGAATAAATCAGGAGCTACTTTCACACATGAAGTGGATGGTTTGAAATCTGGAGACGTTATTAGTTATTCATTCACATATAACAATGGAACTCCTGCGTATAACACATCAGAATATAATAGTACGCATGGATCAACGTCAGAGCCAGCGCCAGAACCAACTCCGGAGCCAGCGCCAGAACCAACTCCGGAGCCAGCGCCAGAACCAACTCCGGAGCCGACACCAGAGCCGGAACCACAACCAACACCTGAACCAAATCCAGATGTTGAGCCACTAATAATTGACGATTTTAACTCTTCAACACAGTGGAACACAAATACAAATGATTTGGGAGAATCAATTGTACGTAATGGAGGAGCTTACAATCTAGAAGGTAATTCTAATTTGTATTTCTTCTTTAATGGTAGGACAAGTGCAGAATCATTTGATCAGCACTTAAATAGAGATATTTCTGCTTATGATACACTGGAGCTTACCTTAAAAGGTGCAAATGGTGGCGAAGAGGATTATATTAACATCGTATTAAATGATGGAACAAATCGCTCACTAAAATTATCTGATTACGGTAGCGTAACAAGCATTTATAAAACAATTTCTATACCTTTAGCTGATTTTCAAGCGAATTTGACAAATGCGAAATTTTTACGCTTTGAAGGGGTAGGGACTGCGAAAATTGTTCGTATCGATGACATGGTACTTACTTCAACTGGAGTGGTAACAGAACCTTCTGAACCAACTCCAGAGCCAGAACCAACAGAACCAACGAATCCTAGTTCCATCAATGCTTATGAGAAAATACAAGCAGAAGACTACGATTCAATGCAAGGTATTCAAACAGAAGATACTACTGATTTAGGTAGTGGGAAAAATGTAGGTTGGACAGACAACGGCGACTATATAGCATTTAACAATGTTAATTTTGGTTCCGATGGTGCAAAAGGGATTGAAGCTAGAGTAGCTAGTCAATCAACAGGTGGATCAATTGAAGTAAGGTTAGATAGCGTTACTGGAACTTTAGTTGGAACAGTTGCTATTCAAAATACTGGCGGATGGCAAAAGTGGGTTACAAACACTGCCACTATCAATAATGTAACAGGTACACATGATGTATATTTTGTATTTAAAGGTGCATCTGAAGGTATCGGTAACTTAAATTGGGTTGAATTTACTAAAAACTCAGCTACGCCAACAGAACCAACAGAACCAACTCCGACACCAGAACCTGGAACTATTCCTACTGGAAATGGTGTGATGACATTCCAATTACAAAATAATACTGGTGGAGAGTATTCTGATGATGAAATTTACTGGGCTATTCTTGGTTACAATAAAGCTACTGGGCAGCTTAGTCATGTAGATAAAGATGGAAATTTGATAGAAAGTAAAATTAGTGACAATGATGCACCAGGTCACTTGACGAAAAACGGTCAAAACTATCCAAACTACTTTTATAAAATGAGTGAAGTAGACTGGACTTCAATGCCAGAGATTGACTCTGGAAGAATGTTTATTAGTTTAGGAAGTCCAATGTATATTAAGTTAAATCAAGCAGCAGATGGTAGAGTAGGATTTGCAGGTCCAGATTTAAATAATCCAACAGATCCTAACCAAGATATTTATTTCGAATGGATTGAGTTTACAATTGACCAATGGGGTTATCACGGAAACTCTACTCGAGTAGACCAATTTAGTTTCCCAATTACGAATAGATTACTAGGTTCAGATGGGTATGATAAAATCGTAGGTGAAACATATACGCGTGACCAGTTATTTAGTGCATTTAAAAATGAAATGCCAGCGGAATTCCAAACATTAGTGGAAGAACCATATAGAATCGTTGCTCCAGGTAAAGGTCAATTTAAGCCAGGAGGAACATATGAAAACTATTTTGATAACTATGTGAATGAAGTTTGGGATTATTATAGAACGAATGAATTAACCTTTACTGCAGAAGCAGGAACATTTAGTGGTCGTGTTCAGGGAGATAACTTCGTCTTTTCGAAAAACGGTGGTCCTTACAATTTAAACATTGCAAGGAAACCATCGACACTTGAAGTTTTTGAGTGTTCAGGACCGATGGATACAGGAAGTGCAGATGAGAAAGTAGTGGAAGCTCAAGTTTGTGCCGCATTAAATAGAGGTATTATGTATGACCCTGTTAATTGGGGAAATTCAGATTTCTTCTATCAAAACGATACAGCGAACTTCTATGCTAAATTCTGGCATGATTATAGCATTGACGGTTTAGCATACGGCTTTGCTTATGATGATGTAAGAAATTATAGTACGCTACTAGAACATCCTAATCCAGAAGCACTAATTATTGGTGTAGGCTGGTAAATTGAAAGGGGTCAGATTTCCACTGTGTAAAGCAGTGGAGATCTGACCCCTTATTTGATGCCTTTTTCGGTGATGAATGCAGTGATAAGTTCGTTAGGTGTAATATCAAAAGCAGGGTTGTAAATATTTATACCGTTCGGTGCGACTTTTTTTCCATCAATATGTGTAACTTCTTCATGATGACGTTCTTCTATTTTTATGCCTATTCCGTTCATTATTGAATCATCAAATGTTGATTGTGGTGCAGCTACGTAAAACGGGATGCTGAAGTGTTGTGCAAGAATCGCCAAGCCTAGCGTTCCTATTTTATTAGCTGTATCTCCGTTTCGAGCAATCCTGTCTGCTCCAACGATTATTGCTTCTACGTTTTTTGACAATATAGTATGTGCAGCCATATTATCGGTGATAAGTGTAACATCAATTCCTACCTGAGTTAATTCCCAAGTTGTTAACCTCGCCCCTTGTAAAACAGGGCGAGTTTCCATCGCGAACACGGAAAAGTCAATTCCACGCTCCTTACCGAGATGAAACGGAGCAAGTGCTGTACCGTATCTAGCTGTAGCGATAGAGCCTGCATTACATATTGTTAAAATACGGCGCTTTGCACCTAATAATTTAAGTGCATGCTCACCAATTTCACGACAGGCGCTTTCATCTTCGAGTTGTATTTTGATGGCCTCATCGGTTAATACTTTGATCGCTTCATCAACTGTTGTCGCTTGTTGAATAGAATAAATGAGTCGGTCTAATGCCCAACTTAGGTTCACAGCTGTTGGTCGGGAACTTACTAAATAGTCACGATCTTTGCCAAGTCTAGTTCTAAAATCTACTAGACTATGTACATGATAGCTTTGTGCAGCTAGCACTAATCCAAAAGCTGCCACGATGCCAATTGCTGGTGCACCTCTAACTTTTAGCGAAGCAATAGCATGATAAACGTCTTCTAGCGTAGTTAAATTTATAAAAACTGTATCAACTGGTAGCTTTTGTTGATCTAAAATTGTGATGAAATGGTTTTTCCATTCTACCGATAAAGGAAGAGTTGAGGCTTGCTTCATCTTACAAATCTCCTTTCGGAATGTTGAATAACATCTTGAATTGCTGAAGCATGTGTTAGACTTTGGCGATTTACAATGAGTGTTCTACCAACTTCTAGAGCAGTCGACTTAACTTGAATCTTTCTCTCATGAGGAGTAATGCGATCTAAATCCTCCACATGTGCTAAGCCAATCGTACGGCGAATCATTTCACATCCAGCAAAACCAACAGCGTCTGCAAATGCTTGTGTTAATATGTGCTCCACGAAACCTTCAACCTCAGCAAAGGCCTCAAGGCTATGGTTTTTCCATAGCTTAACAAAGGTTGTGTTAAAAGTGTCCCAAGTATCTTCAATACAATTGGATAAGTAGTTTCTTTCATTATCTTTTCGAGATAAAATTTGTAAAATAAGGTTTGCGAAAAATATACCCATATCAAACCCTATAGGACCACAGAAGGAAAATTCAGTATCAATGATCCTCGTCTCTTCCTCATTGGCAATTATACTTCCCGTGTGCAAATCTCCATGAATAATACCATCAGCTTGCGTTAAAAATATTTTTTTTAATTTTGCGACTTCAAGCTTTAGGAAAGAGTCATTCCACATAGCTTGAATATTTTCTTGTAATTCTTTTTCATAGTTGTTTGTGTCATGATTAAAGAAAGGGTTAGTAAATACGAGATCCTCTGTTATTCTACACAGCTCAGGATTGACAAACTGTTTTTGTAGTTGCTTTTTCTTTTCCGCTCCTAAAGCATAATCAGAAGTAAAAAATAATGTTTTTGCTAAAAAAGTACCAATATGCGTTGAGAGGGATGGATATGATTTTTTATTTATGAACCCTTTTCTCACGATGTCTAGATGAGATAAATCTTCCATCACAGTAACTGCCAATTTGTCATCGGTATAGTAAACCTTTGGAATATGCTCAGGACAATAACTTGCAAAGGTAAGTAACGCATGGCTTTCGATTGTTGCACGTTTTAAAGTAAGCGGCCAGCTTTCACCAATAACTTTTGCATAGGGTAATGCCTGCTTTATTATAATTCCTTTGTTGTTACGCTCATCGACTACCCGAAAGACAAGGTTTAAGTTCCCATCCCCAATTTCCTTACATGTTAACAATGATTTCTCAGGAAAAAGATTTAATTTTTGGGCTAAAGAAATTGCATTTTTTTCGGTTAGCGGTTGATAATTAGTATTTTGAATTGAACTCATTAATACCTCCCAAAAAGCGTTATTTTGTAAATGTTAACTAGAAAAAGCCTCTTTCTTATTGGACGAAAGAGGCTTGAAGAACGAACTTCTACCTCTTATCTTTCAGAAAGTCTTACTTCCTGTTGGAATTAGCACCGTGCCTTTGTAGAACATTAAAGTTCTACCCACCTTAAGGTGTTTTTTGGTCGGTTGCTGGGCTTCATAGGGCCAAATCCCTCAGCCAACTCTTGATAAGAGACTAACTTATAAAATTTTCGTGTGTGATTACGATCCATAAATTTGTTTGTATGAAGTGTATAATAACAATATGTGATTTTCTTTGTCAATAACTTTTTCAAATGTTTAAAATATATATGAAACTTAAGTGTAGTTTTAGCAAATTACATAAATATATTTGAATTTGAAAATTGTATTGTCACAGTTTGTTAAAGTATTAAGCGATGCTATGAGCAGGATTCTACAATATATAACACGAATGATATCAAGGAGAAAAAGAAGTCATAAAGTTAATGAAAAATATGTCGAGGTGATAAAATGACCGTTTTTCAAGAAAAATGGGACGAATTAGCTAGCTTAAAGGATGAATTAGGTTCAAGAGATTGGTTTTATGCAACTAGTGGGAACCTCTCAATCAAAGCAAGTGATTCTCCGTTAACATTTCTCATTTCGGTAAGTGGAAAGGACAAACGGCAGCGCACAAAGGATGATTTTTTATTAGTAGATGAACAAGGACACCCTACGAGTAGTACCAAATTATATCCTTCAGCAGAAATGCCACTTCATCTCGCCGTGTATAAACAATCAAATGCAGTATGTTGTATACACATACATACGGTAGATAATAATGTTATATCAGAACTATATGGAGAGCAAGGACAAGTGAGTTTTCATGGACAAGAAATGATCAAAGCACTCGATGAATGGGAGGAAGATGCAGAAATTACAATACCGATTATAAGAAATGATGCATATATCCCACTGTTAGCAGATTCATTGAGTACTTACGTTACTACTGACAAAGGTGCTGTACTCATAAGAAATCATGGGATTACAGTGTGGGGAAGAAGCGTATTTGAAGCAAAAAAAATACTAGAAGCCTACGAATTTTTGTTTAGTTACCACCTCAAAATACTGCAATTAAAAAGAGATGTAACAATATTATCATAAGTATATTTAAAATGGTGAAACCTTTCACGTATATGTTCGTATAGATAGTAAAGGCTATTTTCATAAACTTTGTTGCTATTGTTTCTATACTAGAAGATAAAGATGGTTTTACTTAAAAGTCATCGTTTTATACAGGCTCTTTTTGTTTATATCTTAGAACGAAAAGCAACAATCTGTGCCAAGCCAGCATTTATTGAAGAACAATCTTTGCGAAAACACCCGTAGTAAAAGTTTTGATGGAAGTTTTTTTCTTGCAAATTGCTATTTTTTTCTTTAAAGGATGTGTTTTATATGTTGTGTTTCTTGTCGTAATTTAGACTATCATATATAATAATTGCATTAGCATATATGCGTGTTCAAAAAACAGGACAAAAAAGCACAGAAAAAGGAACTAATTTTCAGGTATTTATATTTTTATTCAGGAGGTGACACCTTACTTCATTGTAAGTAAGGTAATTTTATTGGACAGTATTGACTTATTGTATTTATTCTTAATTGTAATCTTAATCGGACTAACAGGTTTCTTTGTAGCGGCGGAATTCGCAATCGTGAAAGTGAGAGTGAGCCGCATAGATCAATTAGTTCAAGTAGGAAATAAAAAAGCGATTGCAGCAAAAAAAGTTGTGAGTAATTTAGATGAATACTTATCGAGCTGTCAATTGGGTATTACAATTACAGCTTTAGCACTTGGTTGGGTTGGTGAGCCAACAGTAGAAAGATTATTACACCCAGTATTCGAACATTTTGATATGCCAACTTCTGTTTCGCGTATCGTCTCATTCGCTATAGCGTTCGGTACAATTACTTATTTACACGTCGTAATTGGTGAATTAGCACCTAAAACGTTAGCGATTCAAAAAGCAGAAAAGCTTACATTATTATTAGCTACACCGTTAATATGGTTTTATCGAATCATGTATCCTTTTATTTGGTTATTAAATGGATCAGCTAGGGTTGTTATTAAATTATTTGGTTTGCATCCAGCATCAGAACATGAAATGGCCCACTCGGAGGAAGAATTACGCATCATACTATCTGAAAGCTATCAGAGTGGAGAAATAAATCAATCAGAATACAAGTATGTTGACAATATTTTTGAATTTGATAACCGTATTGCTAGAGAAATTATGATACCAAGAACAGAAATCGTAAGTTTTGATGTGAGTTTGTCCATCCAAGATTTTCTCAGAGAAGTGAAAGATGAGAGGTATACGAGATACCCTGTTATTGATGGTGATAAAGATCATATTATAGGCTTAATAAATCTTAAATCGATGATTAAAGCATATTTTGATGTCAAAGATATAGACACCACAACGATTAGAGAGTTTGTCACACCGATTATTTACGTAATTGAAACGATTCCTATTCATGATTTATTGAAAAAAATGCAAAAAGATCAAATTCATATGGCTATATTAATCGATGAATATGGCGGTACGTCAGGGTTAGTTACCGTTGAAGACATTTTAGAAGAAATTGTTGGTGAAATCCGGGATGAGTTTGATGTGGATGAAACCCCAGACGTTCAAAATATTAAAGATAACCATTATATACTTGATGGCAAAGTACTAATTAGTGAAGTGAATAAATTATTGAATTTGAGTATTGATGATGAGGATATCGATACGATTGGTGGATGGATTTTGACGAAGGAGATAGACGTACAAGAAAATCAAGTCATTGAATACGAAGGCTATATCTTTACTCTCAAAGAGATAGATGACCACCAAATTAAACTGATCGAAATTAGTCCACGATAATATAGGTAGCTCTAATTACGAAATACCTATTCATAAAACATACGGTAAAATGTACCGTATGTTTTTTTATGGGCACACGGTTGCTATTGTGCGGGATAGATAAATTATTTATAAAGAGCGAGCAGTATCGATCGATTTACGTTATGTTCATTCATATATGTGAAATAGCTTTATATATTTTCCTTTTTTAATAAACAAATTCAACTCGCAGTTCTCTTAAGATAAGTAATGCGCCAACACCGTATACGATGAAGTTTGCAAATGGTACTACCGTGAAGGCGTAATCTATAAAAATCCAACCAAATATGATAGAGGATAGACAAGCACTTAATGTTATAAATAAATAAGCCTTACTTGTATAAATCCACACATAAGGAAGAAAGTGTGAACCGATGAGTAGTCCAATAGTAAATGGCAAGTATTGAGGAATTAGCATATATACAATGATATAAAGAGGTATATAAAAAGCCTGAGGAACAGCAATAATACATGCTAATATACCTATAGGATTATGTGTTACAAGTAAATTAATGCGGAGTATTTTACTTATTATAAAACCTAATGGAAAAATGGAGGATAACCCAAATAACCAAATGAAATGGATGATCTCTTTTGCGAAAATTACGGGTAAAAGTGAGATGATAAAAAAAACGATTGTCCCAGATAGTAAGAAAGGGAGTCCTTTTTTTGCTTCAACGATCAGTTCTGATTGCATTTCTTTGAGCGTACTGTTCATAAAAATTCTCCTTAAATGAAATAAATATAGCATGAAATCCTCACCATAAATTAAGATGAAATTTGAACACAAAAAAACAAACACCAGAATGGTATTTGTTCAATCTGTTTTACTCATTTTTCCATCATTACCCTCATCAAGACCTGTCGTATTATTGACGACTTGAGAAACTAAATTTAATCCTTGGTCCATAGGGTTCATAGATTCTGTTTTTTGACCAATTTCTTTAGATTTTTGTTGTTTTTTCATACGTAGCTTCCCTCCTAACATGTAGCGTTTGTAAATAATAAAAAATTATTCAAGCTAATTCTTACTAACAAAGTTTAAAAAGCCTAAAACAGAAATACCTACGCCTGATTTGTAGATTTCTATGTATGAAGCATGAAAAGAGGGTGCTACATAATATATATTAGCGCAATAATATAAGATAAAATTGGCTTTCGAAAAAAAACGTTATATAGGGATTTTAATTCACCTTAACTAAGATAAATAACAATCAATGCAAACGAAGCCAATAAACAGATTTAGATGTATGTATGTTTCACTTTAGAGGTTTCTGAGTGCTGTAAGCAGGTCTTCAGGTTCTAACCGTTGCATATAATTTGGGTTAACATATGAAAATCGTATTCTACTAGTTTCATCAATCATAAATGTTGAAGGTACTGGTATAAGCCAGTTGCCACCTCCGTTGTATTCAGATATATCTAATCCAAACTTATCATATACTTCCTTCACTTCTGGTGGAACATCGAATAACACATTATACTTTGCAGCTGTTAAGCCTTTTAAATCACTAACTACTTCATAAGATAAATCATTTTTTTCTTTTATTGTTAATGAATTATCTGGAGTTTGTGGGCTGATGGCAATTAAACTCCCTCCAATATTTTTAATGTCTGGTAGTATTTCTTCGTATGCACGTAGCTGACGATTACAATATGGACACCAAGATCCTCGATAAAATGTTAAAATGATAGGTCCTTTTGTTAATTCCTCATATAAATTGACTTGGTTACCATTTGCATTAGTTAAAGTGAAATCACGTGCTTTGTCACCAACAGCTAGTCCGTTAGCAATACCAGTTTGTTGAAGTGAAGCTATTGAATTCTCTAATACAGTAAAAGCGTTCATTGGCATAGTTGTTTTGCTTTGTTGCGTAATTGTGTCTAAACTTGCTTGTAGTGTTCCCATTTTGATACCCCATTCCATAATGATGTTATTAAATACTATAATAACGTCAAAAGACCTATTACTAAAGTAATAAGTCTTGAATTTGAGATTTCTTTATGATCTACAGTGAGAACGACGATGTTTATTGAATGTTCAATATGATAATCTAGGTGTTTAAAATGGGGAGTTTTTTCGTCTAACTCATAAATTCGATCATCTTAATATTTGGTTAATATGTGGCACCATGTGTTTGAGGGATGAGAAAATGAGAATATAAGAAAGTAATGGTGGGATAATTGAGAATTTATATAAACACAAAATATAACATATTATATAAAATAAGTATAATTTAATATAAAATAATCATAATAGGTATTATTAACGAATTCACTAATCTATTACTAGCATTTAGTAAAGTGAGAAATACAATGGAAGCTTTACTTAATTTATTAGTGGGTTTTAAGGAAGTGGAATAATGACTATAGATCAAATAGTTGAGTTAGGACTACAAATTCAACTAAAAGCGATTCATTTATTAACGCCTTTGGTAAGTTTGTTTGTACTGTGTATTATATTTTTACTATATTTATTGTTAATTAGAGATTCGATTAAACTTGCATCATTAAAATACCATTTAGGCATTGGTATAATTCTAATAGCCGTTTTGTCAGTTATTCATTTTTTTGATTATGAGCAAGCTTTGGCAAATGATGAGACTTTTCTATCAAGGTTTGAAAGTTGGAAATTAGATCTGGTGTATCCATTTATTAATCAGTTAAATGTGGAAAAACAGGACATAAAAAGCTTCTCATATGATGAAAATCTTGAACGTGAAATTAGAGAAGATAGTGAACGCTTTGAATTTTTTACAATTGTTTATACGAATGAAGAAACTAAAGATTTAGTCCCGTTAACTATTGAATATATGAAGGACGGAAAGTCAAAAACAATATCAGGGTTATTTGAAGTAATGATTGATGATGATGCTCAAAAACCATATATTACATATCAACGCCTTGAACAAACATTACCTCACGGCTACAGAGCCGGAATGTATAATCTACAAGTACATGTAGATCCGGGCTCTGACCCTCGGCACGGTAATGTGTTAAAGTGAGTGTGATGCTACAGTTTATATACTAAATAAAAACAAGTCTTATCACACAATGAAATAAACTAACATTATGGTTGTGGAAATGAAAAATTGTATACAGATGTAATGGAGCAATTAAATGATCAAGAAATTTTACGGAGGAGAATAGAACTCGAAAAAGATAAGTGTAACTTTATCGCTATAGAAAAGTGGGGAGGAACTCCCCACTATTTTTTGTTTATCTGTGAATTTAATTCTACGTCGTCATTATCTCGATCCTTGTCGAAGTTAAATACTGATGCGAGCTCTGGAGTGTCACTAATAAGCTTTGCAATATATATAAATCCAACAGCAGAAACCCCGGTCATAATCCAGCTGAATGCTTGTCGTAAAAGGATTCCTTTATCGAAAGCATCTACGCCGTACTCATTGATAAGCCATGTTTTAATTATTGCCAATACGATACTTCTTACAGCAAATACAATCGTAATCAATTGGAATACAATGAGAAATTTTCTTTGGAAAAATATCTTTTTACTTAGTTTTTTGTCTATCCCTTGTAACTCAAAAATATCTAACGCAAAGTATAGTGTAAGTGGTTTATTCGTTAATACAGTTGCTAAATAAAAAGCTGCCATAGCATAAGCAAAAAATACTTGATTCCATAATAGTTGCAAAGCAGAACCTGCTAACACTTCAATGAGCGTCCCAATTACAAGTGTAGCAAGCATATAAATTCCAAAGACATTAACTTTCTTAAGTTGAAAAAATCTGTATAGGCTATAAATGATTCCTGGTACAGACGAAAGAAGCATAGCATAATAATCTCCTATATAATCTCTACCAAGATTCCAAACTACTAATGGAAATACGACATAAAATATGACATCAAAAATGACTACATTATTTTTCAAAAGAAAAACAGCCCCCTTGTATAATTGACAGGAATAACAATAAAATATAACGCTTTGGTAACTTGAAATAGAAAGTAGTTGTGTACTTGTAAGTTATTAAGTTTCCTCGGAACGTTCGCTTGTAACAAAAAATCGATATTTTTTAAACGAATACGACTTACTCATGCGGCTGTTTAACGACTAAGCCGAGAATTTTAGCAAATCCAATAGCTTGCTCTTGAGAAATAATACAGCCTTCTAATTGTTCAACTGACACAGTTAAATTCTCGAAAGCACAGCTACTTAAATCAATTCCTTTTAAGCTTGTACCTGCTAGATTTGCTTGGTGCATTTCGCATCTGTTAAATTCAATGTTTTTGAACTTTGACTCATAAAAATCTGCGTGACTTAATGAACACGAGTTAAAATGAACACTTTTTTGATCGGAGAACCCAAAAGATGCATAATTTGCAAAGCAATCGTTAAAAGTAACATTTCGTAAAGCAGCTCCTGACAGGTTCATACCTAATAGTTTGGAATCTGTCACCTTTACCCTATGAATAATACCATTGCTAAAATCAACATTAGATAAATCACATTTGTCAAAAATAACATCGGTCAGTTCAATATTTCTAAATGATATATTTGTAAATATAACATTTTTAAATAGTATTTTTTCGAAGGAAATTCTTTCAATACTTTTATTTGAAATTTCACAATCGTAAATTGAACCGTTGTTGAAATATTGATCAACTTCTAGTTGGTTATTAAGGTCTAGTTGTGGTAAATTGTCTGGGACTTTTGGTAACTGCAACATAGTTTTCTTTTTCTTATTATTCATAGCATTCACCCACTTTAAATACAGGCTGTTTTCGCATTGATTGTTGCTTTTCGTACTAAGAACTAAATACGTATAAACCAGGTGTTCGTGGCGTGTTTTTCCATTTATAATGAGGTCCATCGCCATAAAATTATTAATTGCTTTTCTTAATGAGTCTCAATAGCAACAAAAGTTTACGAAAAGAGCCTAAATATAGCATTCAACTTACAAACTAGTTAAATATTATCAAATTTGTGATGATGGTGTCTAGTTCAAAATATTCGAAAATTATAGAACTCATAATTCTAAAATTATAGAATTTATATATATCCTTTTGGAGTGATGAAAATGAAAGTGTTAAACACATCAACTGTAACAAGAGAATTTTATGCTGTTAAATTTGACTTTTCGTTATTGTGCGAGAGTGCTCTCGGCATAGCAGCAATAACATATACGGAGAGGTTAAATACATAGACCAACCACAAGTTTATTGGGATAATATCTTCGACTCTATTACAGGTGAACTATCAAAAGAATTTGATCTTGTACAAAAAGAAAATACATGGATAGCTCTTCTACAATTACTGCACGAATCAAATTCACAATCGATTAGTGATTTCACTAACTTTGTTTTGAATGTTGAGGATGAACAATTACGTTTTTACTGTTTACCATATATGGGTAATAATTATGAGCAGATAAGAACAGCGGTAGGAAAAGGTGATCAAATAGCGATACAGCAATCAATAGAAATAACAAGTGGGCATAAATTCTTTCCACGTTATATAAAATTCATTGCAACTCATCTGCTAGCAATAAAAAATCGAGCTTAGATAAGTTTGGTCAATGGTTCACGAACAAATATAGTAAGATCGAACTAGCATGACATATTAATAGATGTATAGATTAATAAAAGTAATATAGTGAAATGATGTATGCCAGAAGCATAAGTTATCAGAATTAATAGCTGAGTGAGTATCTCTCCTCAGCTTTTTTGTTTGCAAATTTTTATTTATTGAACGATAATAACCTATTTTGTGAATCCTAGAGTGTCCTATGTAAAGTATTGGGGATCTGTTCTTTTCTGTTAATAACTAATTAAATATCTTCGTATGTTATAAATAAGCAACGTACGGTAAAGAACATATATATTGTTGTTAATTAGTTTTATCAATGGAATCGGTAAATAGGAAAATATATGCTTGACGATGATAATCATTATCAAGTATGATATAACTCGTAAGTTTAATGATAATGATTATCATTATTATTGATATGTGAGGTTATTAAAATTTATGAATATAAAGGATGGGTTGAAATGAACGGGATGCATACAAATACAACTACGATGTTATCTCAAACACTTTTCGATAACGAAGAACAAAAAGCTATATCATACATTAAGACGGAAAAACCTGAATTACTTGATACATATATAAATAATATTCTTGCAGGTAGAAGAGGTATTTTTCAACGTTTGTTTCAATCCCTTGTTCGGGAGAGAATCATTAGTGAGGAAAGAATTACGTGGCTTGAAGGTAAGCAGTTGACTATTCGTGTAAGATTGTCTGATGATCAGTGGCTTCAGGCTGGTGTGAAGAAATTACATTCTCTTGGTCGATTTGATTTAGCAGGAGATATGATTCTTTGTAGTCATAAGAATTCTCATAAGCTTTCCCATCCTGCTGAACTTCTAGATTTATTAAAAAATGATGGTTTGTTTGCAGGTGTTGATGAAAAGCAGTATGAAAGGTTTAAGCTAGAAATTCAAAACGGAGTTGCAAATTTAGCGCTAGCATTAACCGGTGCAGCCAGAAGAAAACAAGATTTTCCTGAATATATAAAAACATCCATGGAATGGGTAATCAAGCAGCGACAAAAAAGTGCAAACTTTAGTCCACTTGCTTTTTTTGAACAGTGGGTTGTTGAAGGACATACGCTACATCCAGGTGCAAAGACTAAGCTAGGTTTAGAAGTTGGAGATGTAATTCATTATTCACCAGAGTGGGGTGCTTCTCCAAAAGCTGTAATTGTAGCCGTTTCTAAAGAGTACTGTCAAACAACTTCTGTTAATGATTTAACAGTAACAGATTATTTGTATGAAGAGTACACAGGATTAAAAGAAATAATTGGAGACTACTTAATAAAAAATGGGCTTAATCCTGACCAGTTCGACTTAGTGCTAGTTCACCCATGGCAATTTGAACATACTCTTGGTGACTTGTACAAAGATGAACTTGAGCAGCAGCACATCATACCTATCCCTGGATTTTCAATACCAACACAGTCATTAATATCCTTTCGTTCCTTAGCACCGATTCAGCGTTGCGGCCAGCAAAAACATCATATTAAAACAGCTGTTAATGTACAAACAACTAGTGCAGTACGAACTGTTTCACCAAATTCAGTTGAGAATGGACCAATGTTATCAAAATTATTTGCTGTCATCCAACAGAGAGAAAATCATTTTGACAATAGTTTTATCATTCTTCAAGAACGAGCGGGTAGCTATTTTCAACCAGTTAATCAACAATTATCAAATGATGAAAGATGGACATATCAAGCAAATCTAGCTTGTATTTTAAGGGAAAATCCAGAGAACTATGTTAGTTGCGAAGAGGAAATCGCAATGCCTGCAGCTGCCTTATTAGCACAGTCACCAATTAGTGACAAAAAAATTGTGATTGAATTAATAGAAGAATTGGCAGATCGATTCCAAACATCAAATAATCAAGAGGCTGCGTCATTATTTATATCTAAATATGCCCAAGTGTCATTAAGAGGCTTTTTGACTTTAATGGTTAGGTATGGAATCAGTTTGGAAGGACATATGCAAAATAGCGTCTCCGTTTTTCGTAATGGGGAGCTCATAAAAATGATTGTAAGAGACTTTGGTGGCATAAGAGTGCTATCCGAAAGGTTAGAGAAACAAGGACTTCAAGCAACGTTTTATCCTAATTCATCCATCGTGACTAATGACGTTACTCAGTTAAGAAATATTATATCTTATTCAGTAATGCAAAATCATATAGCGGAATTAATTACGTGCATCGTACGTGAATTAGATGTTGAAGAAACAAAATTGTGGATGCAAGTCAATGAAGCCTGCTGTACTATCTTTAGTAAATTGAAGGTAGATACTGATATTAACAGCGTGGCTAATGAGGATGAGGTAGCGGTATTTCAACCAATGATCGATCTAAAGGGGCTCACTACGATGAGGTTACAAGGAGATATTACATCTTATTCCTATAAGAAAGTGCCCAATCCTATGGCGAAATGGAAAGGGGAGAATAATTGTGAGTAACATTAATGTCCATACTATTGAATCGGATACACTAAGCAATTCATTTAGAAGTTTAAGAGAAGGTGAGTTACTTAGAGATGAACAGGCCGTTGCAGTATTTTTAGAAGATCATTACCCTCATTTAAAGTCAAGGTTTGCAAATTCCTTAGTAAAAGGACGCCAAGGAATTTTAAATAGATTAGTAGCATCCATGTTACGTGAAGATATTCTAGGATTGAATTCAAATTCGTATGACTTAAATGTCAAAGACGGTATACATGTATTAAATGTTCCTGCTATAAATAACGAATGGCAAAAAATCATCAAAGCTTTACATACATTTGGAATAGAAGGTAACAAGGTTTATAAATTATACCATTTAAACAGCAATGATTATCTTGTTATGCCAGTAAGCACAACATATGCATTTAACAGAGTAGAAGTGGATGGGCGCATTTTACATTTGTCTAATGGAGTGGTTCGAGTCATTGAACAATCAGTTCAATTCCTTCATCTAATGAGGGATAAAGATGCAGCATTTTACAAAAAATCAAGTGGTTGGTTGAAGCTTGCTGATGAATTAACGAATGGTTCAGCAAATTTAACGATGTCATATGCATACTGGGAGCAGAAGAAACAAACGTTACAACAAAAAGCTAGTGAACTTGGAATAACTAACATTGTGGACTGGGTACGCTTGCAAAAAAAACAAGATCCCACATTTAATTCGAGTTTATTTTTCGAACAATTATGTGTGGAAGGTCATAATTTACACCCTGGTACAAAGACGAAAATGGGCTTAAATCCAACTGAAGTGTTTCATTACGCCCCAGAATTTGATGGAGTACCAGATATTCAATTTGTGGCAGTGAGGAAAGATTATGCAGAATGGTCTACACTTGATCATAATAAAGGTGCCAATGCCTTCCTCTTCAATGCATATCCTAAGTTACAAGTGACAGCTGAAAAACAATTTACGCAACAAGGGATTGATATATGTGATTATGTCATAATACCAGTTCACCCTTGGCAGCTTAAAAGAGCTATTCCTGTTATTTATAATGAGGAAATTAAAAATAAGGTTGTTGTTCCTATTAGTAGTATCAAAATACCTTGCGGAGCTACATCGTCGTTTAGAACAGTCGTACCATTTACAAACAACTGTGCCATAAAGGTAGCTATAAACAGCCAAATGACATCTACTGTTCGCTCAATTTCAGCAAATACGACTAACAACGCTACTGTTTTTACTAAGCTGATGCGTCAAATTATGATGAATGAACATGATTTATTAGCAACATTTGTCCCTGTATGTGAATGCGCAGGTTTTAATTTTAAAATGAAAGAATTTACAGCGAACAAAGATACTCGTAATTTAAAAAGCAGAAATCTTTCTGCTTTGTTTCGAGAAAATGTTGAAAACTTTATTGCTGAAGGAGAAGTCGCAATAGTGAGTAGCTCATTGTTTGCTGAATCTCCAATAACGGAGCAACCAATCTTTGTAGATTTGATTGAAAAATATATGGAGAATAGAACGATTTCGTCTCTAAAAAATGCTGCATTCCAATTTTTTGAAGATTATTTACAAACTTCACTACCTGGTTACCTTACTATGATGGTCAAATATGGGGTTGGATTAGAAGGTCATTTACAAAATAGTGTAATGGTATTTAATAACGGCCGACCAATACGAATGCTGTTCCGTGATTGGGGGGGAGCTAGAATATATAGGGAGCGTCTTGAAGAACAAGGATTTCATGCAGATTTTTATCCTGGTTCAATGACATTAACGGATAATGTTAAGGACATGCACAATAAAGTATTTTATACCGTTATACAAAATCATTGTGGTGAATTAATTTTGCAATTTTGTAAACATTTCGGATTTAAAGAGGTAGAGCTTTGGAAGGTCATATATGAAATTTGTGATAAGGTATTTACCCAGTTTGAAACAAAAGAGCAATATACGGAAAATGTTCGGATCGACAAGACGGCACTTTATCAAAGGAATGTAGATCATAAGGCGCTTACTAGAATGCGTTTACAACCAGAAAGTAATGAATATGCCTATGTGTCTGTAGCGAATCCACTTCATCAATTTACTATGCAGGACAAAGTGCAATGGCACAAGTAGAAGTACAATTAGAGCAACAAGAATCAAGGTTTGCGTTACGATCAAAAACATTCAGCATCTTTATGGGTGGTAGTTTAGTCACACGTGTAGGAGATTGGATGGATTTAGTTGTATTAAACTGGGCGGTGTTACAATTTACTAACTCACCGCTCCAGCTTGCGATCATCAATGCATGTCGGCTAGTACCAACCTTTATTTTTAGCGTACCGGGTGGCATATTGGCAGATCGCTATGATCGTCGAAAACTATTAATCTTATTGCAAAGTGGAATGATGCTATTAACCGTTTGGATTGGTTTTCTAGTAGAAGGTGGGCAGTCTTATAAACTATTTATACTAATTGTAACAGTAAGAGCTATATTAGCAGCAATGGAGCCTCCTATTCGTCAAGCATTATTACCTGAACTAGTACCAACAAGCTCCATGGCAAGTGCAATAGCGATTAATACAACGATTATTCATTTAGCTCGTATTATTGGCCCAGCTATTGCAGGGGTGTTGCTTGCAGTGCTTAATACTGCGAATCTATTTTATTTAAATGCCCTATGTATGTTGGGTGTCATTTTGTCATTATTAATGATTCGTTATCAATCATTTTCAGAGGTGAATAGGAAAGAAAAACATCCTACATCAATTGCTGACGCAATAGCATTTGTAAAAACAACTCCAACGGTACAGTCATTACTCATATTAGCAGTTGTACCAATGTTATTTGGCTTCCCTTATACGACGATGATGCCACTATTTGTTAAAGACCTATATAAGTTAGGACCTGGTAGTTTTGGAATGTTGTTAGCGATCTCTTCAATTGGTGCATTAGTTGGATCTTGCTGGCTATCTATTGGAAGAGAACTAAACAATATAGGGAAATGGTTAATTTATTCTATCATTGCGTTCGGAGGATCATTGCTTTTATTTGTTGTTACTTCTAATATATTCATTGCTAGTATCGCTATGTTCCTTGTTGGTTTAACGAGTCAGGTTTACCGAACAATGAGTAGAATTACTATACAAATGAAAGTTCCAAATCGACTGCGTGGGAGAATTTTAAGCATTGCCTTAATGGATAGAGGGTTTATACCGTTAGGAGCTCTAGTAATTGGAATGATTGCTACTTGGGCTGGAACGATGTGGGCAGGAGTCGTCATGGGCTTAGGCTGTATTGTTTCTACTATTATTGTTGTTACGTATAGAAGACAAATCTATTATTTATAGAGAGTGTTTATAGAGCCAGCTTTTTGTCCTCTTTTCTAAACGCTCTTATAATATCATTATGGGAGAGAATGAAAGAATGATTAAAAACATTGTGAAGTCTCTTAAGTCAGAACGTGAAAAACCCTTTTGTGCTTATGTATATGATTTAGGTCATTTACGTACTCATGCGAAACAGTTAGTGGCAACACTTCCTCCAGCGTGTCAATTATTTTATGCGATTAAGGCTAATTCAGATGAAACACTATTAAAAACTCTAGCGCCAATTGTTCCTGGCTTTGAAGTAGCCTCATTAGGAGAGATCGAAAAAGTACGAGCAATTGATAAAGACATTCCGATCTTATTCGGTGGCCCCGCAAAAACAAGAGATGAGCTGGAAGGTGCCATTTTTTATGGTGTGTCCTTGTTTCATGTTGAAAGTTTTCATGAATTACAATTGTTAAATTATATCGCTGAAGAAAGAGCTATAACTGTGTCAATATTACTACGAGTTAATTTGAGAAGTTCGGTTCCTAATGCTCAATTAAAGATGTCTGGTGTCCCTACACAATTTGGCATAGATGAAGATGACATCCCAAACGCAGTTAACCAAGCAAAAAATTTATCGAATATAGAGCTTCTCGGTTTTCATTTTCATGCAATGTCGAATAATTTTGACTCCAAAGCCCATGCGGACTTTGTAGATCATTGTTTTAACAAAGTGAAAAAATGGGAGTCAATGTGTGAAATGGACAGTAAATATATAAATGTTGGTGGCGGTATAGGGGTAAATTACAAAGAATTAGAACAGCAATTTGATTGGGGGGATTTTACAACTCGGCTACAAGGTGTGCTAACAAAACAGAATGATTCTAATAGAAAAGTGTTGTTTGAATGTGGAAGATACATTACTTCATCATGTGGTTACTATGCAGTTGAGGTGCTAGATATTAAACAAAATCACAATCATCATTTCTGTGTCGTACGAGGAGGGAGTCATCACTTTAGGTTACCAGCTGCTTGGAAACAAAGTCATCCTTTTACTATCATCCCGATAGATCAATGGGCATATCCATTTAGACGTCCAGAATTAAATGATGGTGTTATAACAGTCGCAGGGGAGCTTTGTACTCCTAATGACATTCTAGCAAAACAAGTATATGTGTCAAAGCTTAGAGTTGGCGATATACTTCTGTTTAGTTATACAGGTGCATATGGCTGGTCAATCTCACATCATGATTTTCTTAGCCATCCTCATCCAGAGCATATTTATCTTCAAGCCGAAACGAACGAAATAAAGGGCTAATTGTTATAGGTGAATTACCAGATGATAAAGTGCATCTTGTTTACGTGTAGCAAAGCATCATAAAGTTGTGAGAAAAATGGACAGTCATTTCACACCTTAATCCATAGTTAATGGAATAAGATTTAACAATCTGTAGAGATACTGTCCTCAGAAAATAATTGGTTCCCTTTGCATATTGCACTGAAGGTTTGGTTAGATTGCGCTATGGGCATAATTACTTTCAAGATAAATGAGGAAATGAAAAAAATACATAATAAGAGTAGCTTATGTTCAAAATGTCAGAAACATATAATAGCAATTGCTTAAACGAGTGATAGTAGTTATTTTCTTCGATGTGGAGATATAGAGAATAATGAGATACACGTGGCATGTTTTACAAGAGAAGCTATGACAATGGAAGTTGAAGTTGGTCAATATATTAGGATTGGTACGTAATATTCTAATTTCCAAATGAAATTTAATACTATGTAGATTATTATTATTCACATGTTGAGATTGAAATTCGCTATAAAGAAGCTATAGTTTGATTACATAACCTCGGAATATGTAGAATATTATTGAAAATTTGTTTTTTTTGGTGGAAGGCATATATAATAGGAAAGAGTTTAGTAGAAAGAGCAAAAGTAAAAAAGTCTAAGTTGTCATATGAGGAGTGATCTTTTTGGAGTTAAATGACGTTATTCATGGGCACAGATCCATAAGAGAATATGAAGATAAGGAAGTCAGTCAAGAATTATTAGAAAAAATATTAGAGGCGGGTATTCGTGCATCTTCTAGTGGCAATATGCAACCTTACTCGATCATCGTTACAAAAGATAAAGAGCTTAAGAAAAAATTATATAGTGCACATATGGATCAATCCATGGTTGTGGATGCGCCCATCCTTTTAACATTCTGTGCAGATTTTAATCGCATGAGGAAGTGGTTGACGCTTAATGATGCACCTGTACATTTTGATAATTTCATGAGCTTTATGATCGGTGCCATTGATGCAACGTTGGTAGCGCAAAACTGTGCTTTAGCAGCAGAAGATGCAGGGTTAGGAATTTGTTATATGGGCTCAACCTTAGCTAATTGCGATCAAATTGGTAAACTATTAAACTTACCACCAAACGTAGTACCTGTTGTTGGGTATTCATTAGGCTACCCGGCAGAAAACCCTGCTCCACGTGATAGACTACCAAAGCAAGGGCTTGTTCATTATGAAAAGTATCAAGATTATTCAAATGATGATATTTTGGATATTTATAAAGAGAGAGATGAAAAGGGTTGGAAGCGTTATATGGATAACCCTAAGCTTAAGGAAATGACAGAACAATTGGGATTAAAAAACCTTGCTGAAGTCTATACGATTGCGAAATATACGCAAGAATCCCATCATGAATTTTCACAAACCGTGCTTAATTACTTAGAAAGTCAGAATTTCATGAAGAATGGTTGATTTATTTTGCCATTGTTAAAAGTTATAAAAAATTGTGTGCCTGCCCTAGTATGTTACTATGTTAATATTCTTAGGGGCAGGCACCTTTTTAATTAGTTGGATTAATAACTCTAAGAAGGGTTCAGCAAACAACAGCAGGTGAGTGTCAATTTGACGACTTTTAAAAATTTTATGAGATATTAGCATATTATAAAGGTATAGGATATTTTCTAACATCGTAAAGAGGTTTATATAAATTATGCTCTAATTAAGTTTTTCTGGTGTTCATTATTGTACTTCACTAAATGGTTGGTCTGCGTATGATGGAGCACAACTATGCCGACGATTGATGAAGTATATGGCTTTTTCATTCCACATAACTTCGTGACCGAACACGTTTTTTCCAAGGCTATCATCGGTTATTTGACAAATCATTTGGTATATACCTTCTGCTTCATTTGGAGCCCAAGGTATGCGATAATATTTGCCTTTTTTATTACGTGTCCATAAGTTGTTTATCAGTGTCTTATCAAACTCTGTATTTTCTGACGGTTCATTTAACTCTACAGTGAAGCCATTTTTTCTTGATGTCACAATTACATTGGCATTCTCACCATTTTTATTAAGAGAGATGTCTCCAATATCTGTATTATAGTTGTCTGACATTGATAAGGCCGGAAGCATAGAGAGTGTTGTTTGCGCTTTGACAGCCAAATAGTCACCATTTCCCTTATCTAATAACCACGCTGCTTCTGGATATTTGATGTTTACTAATGGTATATTCCACGGTTTCATATTCTCTATTCTAACGACCATTAAAGCACAACCCACTCTATTGTCTTCAACTTGTTGAAACGAAAAATCCCTGCCCGCTAACTCTATGGCTTTGTCTTTTGGTAAACTTCCCTTTAGAAAAAAACCATTTGTTTCTAATCCTTGATAGGCATATTTACTGCTGTCTTTTAATTTACTCATTTTATCTCCTCCTGAAATATTGTGCGATATATCGCAATTCGATATATTATGCAAAAACATATAGAAATTTCAAATATTACACGCAATTTTTACTTGCCATGTATTTTTCATTAATAAATTTATTGTTTTGAAGCTTGATAGAATCGCTATTTACAGAATTGAAACGTTAAAAGTATACACATTTGTGTAATATCTTGATTTGAAGTATAATAATGAAAAATTGTTTGGTCAATAGAATGTTAAAAGTATACACATACCCTATAAAGATGTGTATTATATGAGGAGTTTGATATGAAAGAGACTAAGAATGAATTATCTAAACGATCTCAGCGTTTAATTAGAGAAGCACTAATCGAAATATTGAAGGAAAAAAGTTATAAGAGTATTACCATTAAAGACATAGTACAGCGAGCTGAATTAGCAAGAAAAACTTTTTATTTAAACTATGAATCAAAAGAAGAAGTAATTAGTCATCATATTGCATTACTTTATGAAAAACAACTTAACCCTTTCAACGATGATATAGATCCTATCAATTACATTATGGACACATATCTCCGTATTTGGAATGAAAATATAGACCTGATTATAATGCTAAAAAATCAAGAACTATCAGGTCTACTACGAATCTTAGAAAAAGAAATTGAAGATGTTGGCCATAAAATGCATTGCAAGGCATTTATGAACCTAAGTGAGTCAGCACATTACTATGCACCTTCATATTATGCAGGTGCTATGTTAAGTATTTTGGATAAATGGGTTGATACCGGAATGAAGGAAGATATTGAAACGATTAGAGAAGTTTTCTTTGAATTGATGAGATTTAGATTACCAACTTCTTCTATACAATGATCTGACATATTCCATACAACATCGTATATACATATTAGACACCCATTTAGTTATGGTACGCTGGACCGTACCACAAATAGAGGCAAAAAATGTTGAAGATAATGTGGAATTTTATCTTTTGAATCCGGGTTTGAAGGTGAATTTTCCTTTAAATAATTGGATTCAAGATACAATATGTGGATAAGTGTATACCTTGGCCACAGGTAGGACATGGAGAATCCTACTTAAAAGGAACGGCTCGTTGGATTGTCGCTGCGGGAAAAGACTTAATCTTTCTACGGGCCTACACGATATTCCAAAGTTCGTCGGAGATAATGGCTTTGTGTTTCCCATTAACTAAAAGGGGATTCGTATTTCTTCCACGTCTTCTCTTTTATCCCATTTCTCAACTTGTAACCAGGGGATTTTACCATTGTAGATAGGGTTATCTAATATGGTAGCAATGCTATTTATTGAGAAGTGTTTACTGCGTTTTGTCCGATTACCTGCTTTGTTTAAATGATTAGCTATAGCCTTAAGACCCTTACCTTCTATATATAAGGTAAATATAAGTTGAACAATTTCTGCTTCAATGGGGTTAACAATAAGCTCTTTTTCTATAGAATCATAACCGAAAACCACACCACCATTCCAGCTCCCTTCTTTAGCTCGTTGAGTCATGCCCAGCTTGACGTTCTCCGAGAGAGTATTTCTTTCCATTTCTGCAATAGATGCCGTCCGTTGGATGACAAGACGACCAATGGGACTGCCAGGATCAAAATTTTCTGAGTAGGAAATAAACTTTACATCAAACTCTTCAAATTTATCTAGTAGCACATGAGTATCTAACATATTTCTTGAAAGACGTGATATTTTCCATCCCAGTACAGCTTGGAATTTGTCCTTTTCCACATCCAATATCATTCATTGCATTGCGGGTTTACTTTTAAAATCACATTACCACTAATGCCCTCATCGACGTATTCTTCAGCGATCTGCCAGCCGTAAAAATGAACATATTGCTGTAAGGTTTGCAATGGTGCAGAAAACTGTAGCCTTTACTTGCTTGTTCTTCTGTGCTGACATTACAGTATATGGAAACATTTTTATTTCAATCATTTAGAACTTCCTTTAACTGTTATATCAGTATTGGTATTAAAGGAGATGAAAAATACCTTATTGGGCAAGTATTAATAAAATTGATGGTAGGATTGTATTGCATAGTAGACCATTACTACATAACAAATAATTTCATTTGTGTGAAATTATATACTTAAAGAAAAGAAATTTTATTTATTTGATTATTTCGCAAACGGGCCATATTGTGGAATAACAAGTTTTTTTGATTTAACTATTTTATGGCTCCATAGTTGTAGACATTTTAGTAGATACAATACCCGTTGTGGTAAGGGTTTGAATTACGACCTATAGATGATTCAATACCACATTTAATTTGGTGATCTTGATTTAATGTTGTTTAAATAGTTACTATATTTATGTACTTGAAACCTTCAAGGGTATGAAAATAATAAATATTACCATACCTTTTAATGAGGAAAATGAATTAAGAGGGGCCGGATTTAAGAGAGATTATAGGATGGGATAGCCGAGATACTGACCATCCCACATTATTTGAACGCTGTAATTTCTGGGATGTTGTTAATGATGAAAAAGACATGCTCATTGCTTTTGGATATTTTGGTACTTTAAGATCATTCAAAATAAGTGTGTTTTAATATGATGTTGGGTGATCAAACTAAGACTTGCTACAAAGTCAGTTTTCTCACTTTTTATGAATATAAGTATTCACACCATTGTCTTGTCTATTGATCAAAATTCAATCAACGACATCAGCGAGTTTTCCGTCTTGAGTGAAGGTGAGAATTCCTGGAAACAGTGCGATCACGCTATGTGTTTTCACATCAATAACATAGACAGCAGGGGGAGATTGATTCGTCACATAAACGAGTTTTCCGTCCCGTGTGAAGATAGATCGTTTAAAAATAAATAAATTATTACCAACAGGTATAGTTGCTATTACCGTATGCGTTTTCACATCAATCACCGTCGTCAAATAAAGCCAACTCTTTTCAATCCTTGTTATAATAAAGATATGGAAAATGGATTGGTTAATTCGCAAGCTATGAGTAGGATAAGCGCCCGGCGCCTTTTCATATTCCTATGATAGGTATCCAAACGCTCTCCTCCGAACCGGACTTACACCTTTCAATGTATACGCCTCTCCACTTATCATCTAAATGTTTAGACTTGTTTAATACTACTTTTAGATTTATAATGCCTCACGCATTAACCTCATTTTGTATTAAACTGATAAGCTGTCCTCCTTTGCCATGTGATAGGCTTTCCCTATCTCGGACTACTACGAGGACTCCGTTACCTTATCGGATATTCAGATACCGTACGTATCATAACCTTTGGGGTATTCCATAGGTAATCCCCATTTTGACGGATAGAAATAAAGCTTTTGTAATGTCGGAAGCGACTTTCGTCTGTTTCTACTTATGGTAGTTGAGAGGATAAGATTCACTTGGCCTCTTACAGTGTTTCTATAATCACCCCTTATCCTTATAGCGTTACAGTTATCTTTCGCTATATGCATCACTAATCGCTCTTAGACTATCGTTCAAGCAGTTTAGCTTTCTTCCTTGTTTACAAAGTTCATCTTGCCCTTCAGTCGTGACGTGGTAACTCATCAACTTATGACTTTCCGCAACATGCTACACTCCCCGTCAGGTGGATCGGCTACACTAAGTTAGACAGAAATTTTAAGGTCAAGTAGAATGAACTTACTACATGAATGTTGAGGAGAATCTACATGACAAAACGAGCACGCCGCACATTTACCCAAGAATTTAAGCAACAAATTGTCCAACTTTATGAAAATGGAAAACCTCGTAAGGAAATCATTCGAGAATACGACTTAACGCCTTCTTCACTTGATAAGTGGATCAATCAATTTAAGAATTCAGGCTCATTCAAAGAGAAGGATAACCTAACACCTGAGCAAAAGGAGCTGCAAGAACTTCGTAAACGTAACAAGCAATTAGAAATGGAGAATGATATTTTAAAGCAAGCCGCGCTGATACTAGGACAAAAGTAAATGTGATCAAGCAAAACATACACAAATACTCGATATCAGCAATGTGCCAAGTCCTACAACTTCCAAGAAGTACGTATTATTATGAAGCAAAACAGCGACCGAATGAGGATGATGTTACATCAGATATAATACGTATCTTCCAAGATAGTCGCCAAAATTATGGTTCACGTAAAATTAAACAAGAGCTTAAGAAACTAGGAAAAATTGTTTCTAGACGACGCATTAGTAGAATTATGAAAGAGCAAGGATTGGTTTCTACTTATACCGTCGCTCAGTTTAAGCCCCATTCAGAAAAGCCGAATGAGTCTCAACATTCCAATGAACTGAACCGTGAATTTACACAGGATGAGGCATTATCTGTAGTCGTAAGCGACTTAACGTATGTGAGAGTCGATAAAAAATGGCATTACATATGTGTCTTTGTCGATCTCTTTAACCGAGAAATTATTGGATATAGCACCGGGCCGAATAAAGATGCGCTACTCGTATACCGTGCGTTAGCTTCGATTAAACAAGACCTTCATCATATTCAGATGTTCCATACTGATCGAGGAAATGAGTTTAAAAATAAACTAATTGATGACGCATTAGAGACGTTCTCTATTAAACGCTCCCTAAGCATGAAAGGATGTCCTTATGATAATGCAGTCGCAGAAGCAACGTTTAAGATTATTAAGACAGAGTTTATCAAAGGGAGACAATATGAAAGCTTATGCGAGTTAAACCGGGAACTTCATGATTACGTACATTGGTTTAATCATATTCGTATTCATAGCACACTAGGATATGTAAGCCCGATTGATTACAAAAATAACCACCTTAAGAAAATTGTCTAGTTAGGTGTTGACAGTCCAATTACTGTGGACACAAAAATAGGCACAAAAAAACCGTGGGCACTGCGCTAAAGGCTTCTTTGTGTTCAAAAATCGTTACGGTGGATTGTATTTTGAATTTACTGTTGAGTAAATTTCTTTAGGGAATATGTATAGTTTTTGTCCGTCATGGTGGACAAATATCCATACACTATTAGATTAATAAGCATACATTAAACAGTGATAATTATTAAATCTGAAAGGAGATAAATATATGAATGATGTAGAAAAGACTGACTGTGGATATGGATATGGATATGGATTTCGACCAGGATTCCCAACCCCCGGCGCTCCCGGCGGCAGGTACCCTGATTTTAACTATCCTAGACAACCTCAACCTGGAAGTTTAGGGAGAATTCCTCGTAGGTTTGAACGTGAATTAGGTGGTTTAGGTTTAGGTGGGTTTGGCAGTTTCCCTCGTAGAAGAAGCCCTTTTGGGGGGACTCGTAGATTTGAGAGGCTCCCGTATTATTGATTTAGTACTCCCCTATTAATAAAGAAGATTCTTTTATAAAAGGAATCATGTAGGCAGCATTAAGGTCTTAAAAAGATTTCAGCCTACATGATTCAATAAATCATTTATGGTATGGAAATAATTATGGGTTTAGAGAAGGCTTTTTCCTTAAACAGTACCGTTACCAACAAACCCAAGTACCTCCAAGGCCGGGAATACCAACCCATTGGCAATTGGGTCCAGGAGCAGTGCCGGGACCAGGGCCGCCAGTGCCGGGACCAGGGCCGCCAGTGCCGGGACCAGGGCCGCCAGTGCCAGGACCAGGGCCACCAGTACCAGGAGTTGGTGCCGACGGGCATTGTGGACCAAGATAGGTAAGACCAACTATATCATGGCGAGAAATATCAGTAACATATCCGTTTTCTATTACCCTTACCATACCTTGAGTTGTTATACTTAATAACCTAAAAGTGTGTTCCCTTCCTCCCCAAAAAGCTTTAAAACAGTGCCCTTGGTGAAGAGGTAAATGGTCTTCTATTGTTTGTTGTTCAACTTGTATTCTATAAGGATTATAGTAGTAATTTGGGTGCATTTAAATTACCTCCTTTCTAACTGTACAATTTTAATTTATGATAAACTATCCATTGTTGGACCTAAGGGACAAATAGTAAAGAGGCCTATTTTTAATTAAAGAGAATAACTGAAGGTTAATTCAAATGAATAGTTGTTTATCATGGAAGTTGATAATGAAGAATGTCAGTGACATCATAAACTTTTTAAGCACATCATCCACTGTAATTAACAAAATAGAGTAGAGAGCTATGTAAATTCTGAGGGACGATGTTACTTGTTCATATACTTTAAATCATGTTTTAAAAAAACATGATTTAAAGAGTTATCCTTAAAGAGAGTGAAAAGGGTTGTACCAATACTGGTAGAAAGGGTCCAAAAAATATTGTTGGCACTTTCAGAAATAACGGTAAGATATACATCTAGTTAACTAAATAACGGGTTAGTACTTGTTAAATAATATCATCAACTACATCATCAATTTCTTTATAAGTATGTCGTCCATGTAAATATAAACAGTTGGACTTAGTAATAGTGAACCCATTGTAAATTCGATACAATGTAAAAGAAATAATACAAAAAACATGACCTCTAATGATTTTATAAGGCAAGGAGGGACAAATCTCACATGAGGCAATATTTTTGATATAGTCTTTGATTCTTACTTTATAACTGATTATCTGATTGTGGTTTCTAACATGTAAAATGACAAATTCAGGGATGTTAATGTATGGGTACACAAGTTCTGGACTGTACCTTTGATAATGTGGAAGGTGCATACCGGCAATTAAAATACGTTCCGGAATATCAATTATTATAGGTTGAGGGTCGGTAACTTGGCTAACTGGTGTGAGTTCAACCTTTTGCTTTGCTGTAGTATTTGCGAAAATTTGTACTCCACGGATTATTGTTGTTACATACCCAGGAGATTCTACAATTACGTTGTACACAGAATATGGAGTTATATCTGGGGTTGTAGGTAGTGATGTGTATTCCATAGATGGTGCAGGTAGTATAACAGTATTAATTAAACCTAATTCATCAGTTTGTTGTATAGTAATAATTTGGCTATTCTTTTTGCTTATTGATACCGCTGCTCCCTTAATAGGCTTTAATGTGTTCTTCTCATAAACTGAAACAATTAATTTACCAGTAGATTGCCTAAAGTAAGGGTCAACTGTATTTGAATTTGATCTAAGTTCTTCATTGGGGTTCGTTTTTCTAAAGGATTCCTTTCTTGAAAATGGACTTTGTAAAACGTTCTGTGGAAAATAGAGATAATGACCGTAGTTTGACAATATAATTCTTCTCCTTTCCTTTATCAGTGTAGGTGGTTATTTAAATCATATTTTATATATATTAACTTGCTGGGTTTGGTTATTTAAGACTCATTTTCATCAGAATTTTTATGCAGTTCTACGGCATTATTCCTGATATTATCAATAGTGATAGACAATAAAAGTTGTACTAATAATTTTTCCTCAATGTTGATCTTGTTCTATGATCTGGTACCTCGGATGGTAAGCCAGAGCCTGGTGAAACATAAGGTGTATAATAGCCTGGTTGTCTACCAGTGAAATAGGGATATTTCCGTTTGTAGCTATTATTATTATGATACGTGCTTGCCGAACTTAAAGTTCTAGAATCTGTAAGTGAGGGTAGATAAGTTCGAGATTGACCAGGAAGAATCGATCTTTCAAGAGCATCCCAGGTCTGCCTTCCTACAATTCCATCAGCCGGAAGACCTTTCGCTTCTTGAAACTCTTTTACTGTAGTTTCCGTATTCGTTCCAAAAGAGCCGTCTTCTTCACCTACATTAAATCCAGCTTTGTTCAATAAGCCTTGTAGTTTTTTGACCATTTCTCCGCTGCTGCCAATTTTTAATACAGGATATACATCCGGAAGGTTGATCACATATATATAAATGTCAGTAATTTTAATCCAAGTATAATTGTCTACAATTCCACTTTCAGCTAAAGAATGTATTTTCTGAAAAGCTATAACTGAAATTTTTGTTTGTTGTTCAAATAGTCCATCTACAATTAATGTAGGGATCTCTGGATACTTTTTTGATATTACATTCAAATATCGTTGTATTCTTTTTACATGGATTCCTGTGCTTCCAGTGACTAGATTTTGTCCTGGGTAAGGTTTAATTGTAGTTAAATCTTCAACAAAGCGAATCTCTACTTCTATAAAATAATGAAATAGGATTTCTAAATGAGTTTTTCCTTGGTCTGCGAGAATTTTGCTACCCCACTGACTAAGTCCGCCATGTTGACAATTAGTACCACCTGGTCCTTGACAGTATTGAGCTAAGAAGGGTTCATATTTATTGGGTTTGGAAATATATTTACCAATTAATTCGTCGACTACATTATCAGTTTCATCAAAAGTATTTCTTCCATGTATATACTTATGATCAAATTGAGTGGAAGAAGTTATATCAAAACCCAAGCCCTTTGAGCGATAATGATTGTTGTGTAATTTGTTTAATGTAAATGAAAGGATGCACAGAATATTGGCCCTAAGGCATTCCTTTGGCCAACTGGGATAAATTTCACTAGCAGCTACATTTTTGATATAGTCTGTAAACCTCACTCTATGTTTATATGCGGCAGTCTCAGGGTGTCCATCATGGACAGTGATAAAATCAGGTATATGAACAATTTCACTTTTGAGATTTTGACCTGGATTGTGCGATTGAGGTTCTTGTTGTGGGTATTCTCCCGATAAGGTCGGGGCAGGAATATCGATTCTTTCAGATTGAGGTTGACGACTATCTGTATCGCTTACAGGAGTAAGTTCAATTTTTTGAATTGCAGTTGTATCTCCATAAATTTGTGCACCATAAATTTCTATAGGTACGTATCCAGGTGCTTTAATGTTTACAATATATTCAGAATAGGGTTTTGCACCTGTAGGTTGTAGACTATATTCTTTCGGTGGAGCAACTAATGTGATAACATTGGTTTTTCCAAATTCATTTGTTTGTAATGCAGTTTCACTTGTTTGCCGTGTAGTATCTCCTTCTATCTCCAAAGGGCTAATTGTTACTGTTGCTCCTTTAATAGGAGAATCTGTACCTTTTTGGCGAACAATCGCATGAAATTTACCATCAGATTGCCGGATGTAAGATTCATCAGGACTTGACATAGAGTCTCTTTTATTCGAAGAGATTATATTTTCATTTAATTTCCCTCCGATAATTTGATTTTGTAGACTTTCATCCGAAAAATGGTGATCAAGATAATGGCTTGGCATTGTAATTTTTCTCCCTTTCATAAATTTACTTTCATTTATTAATACGGTTATCAGATATTATTAATATTTTGTGTGTAAAAAGACTATTTTAATGTATGATATGATTTTCTAAAAGTGACATATTTCATTTGTATAAATGAAGGGTTTTATATAAAGTTTGAGAAGTTAAGCCAGATTTCATGAGAAGGTGTAGTTAGGTACAAAGCTAATTATATTGACCTTATGAGTAGATATAAATAACAATTTTGTATGTTTCAGTAATCATTAAATTTTTAACAAATGAAAAAAGAACACCGTCAAGAAGAAGTTACTTAAATAAAAGAGTGAGTACTACATATAGTACAAACTCATTCATTTTTTGTTGTTTTCAGCCTTTTTTAATGCTCTCGTGGGTATGAGTATTGTTATTATAGAATTTCATAAAATAGTTGTTATATTAAGAAAAAAATACCCTAAGAATGAAAAATTGCTAATTTTATATGTGAATGCAGCGTTTTTAAATTCCTCAGGTATAACTATATCTCTGCTTTAAGGGTATTTGATTTTACACTAATAGAGAGGTATGGTTAATATATAATACTATAAAGTGGAAAAATTGTTAAAATAAATGTTTATAAATATAGCCCTTAGTTTAACTGTATTACTGACTTGATATGAATTCATTCAGCTATCACTTCAATTTTCTGGATTATACACCTCTCCATTTTCTTCAAATAGAATGTAGCCACCTACACTTGGCGTAGTTGCGTTATCTAGTTTTTGAATACTTCCATTAGCCCTTCTTTCATCAATATCATGATGGTCACTTACAGCTTGTTTAATTTCAATATTTTTTAGTGCGCCTTCTGAAAACTTTACTTCTATGCAAAAGAATATACAAGATGATTTGAATAGTTATAAGTTCTAATTAGTCGATTTATGGAAATAGTTGTACATACGATAGCTGAACATAAGAAGGATGTGTCTTTTTAACCTTTAGCTATATGTTCTTTAACCCTCAGAAGATACGAACTATTTTTAGATATATATAGGAATATAATCCATCTAGGTGGACAAATACCCATACACAATTAGTTAAAGTGCATATATTAAATCGAGATTATAATCTATATAACTGTAAAGGAGTCGATTGTATGAATTGTTTTGATGTACACCAACTACGTTATGGCACTAGTTACCCGGGCACACCCTACCAGCCAGGCGTGGAAATAGTGTATCCAATGGAACAAATGCAACCAATGTCACAAATGCCACAAATGCCTTGGCCTCCGATGTTACCAGGAGGTGGAGGAATCTTTGGAGGTGATGGAATCTTTGGAGGCGGAATGCCAGGAGGCGGAATGCCAGGAGGCGGAATGCCAGGAGGCGGAATGCCAGGAGGCGGAATGCCAGGAGGTGGAATGCCAGGAGGTGGAATGCCAGGAGGCGGAATGCCAGGAGGTGGAATGCCAGGAGGTGGAATGCCAGGAGGCGGAATGCCAGGAGGCGGAATGCCAGGAGGCGGAATGCCAGGAGGCGGAATGTCAGGAGGCGGAATGTCAGGAGGTGGAATGCCAGGAGGTGGAATGCCAGGAGGTGGAATGCACGCCCCATGGCAGGGTATTCCACCAGTATACCGCATCTATTAAAGAAATTCCCATCAAAATATCAAAGAAAAAAATACACAGATGAAGATTATATAAAAATTCTAGGGAAATTAAATATGATCTATATCGCTACACAATAATAACTGATTATTAATAGTTTGAGGATGAATTTTCAAAAAAAGAACTCTGTCAGGTGAGAGTGGTTGCTCGAATCTGGTTGTCATATTAAAAAAGTAAATATTCATACGGATACTACTACTACTCAAGTCTTAAAACAGAAAATAAGAAGTAGAGGAGTAGAGCATTAGATAAAAGTTTAATGTTTTGTTGATATTTATTAATAACTGATAAAGATAAACTTATAAACATACAAGCCTACCCTTTAATATTAGAGAAGGGTAGATTTGTATGTTTATAAAAGTATACATAGATGCACTCGATCGACTTGGGCGTAATTACGATGGAATAATAGGCGAATGGAAGTACATAACGCGTGAGTTGAATGCAGATATTATCATCCTTGAAAATCAATCCTTGTTTGACAGTCGTAAGTTTAAAGAAATGGGGGATATGGGGAAGTTAATGGAGGATCAGTTCTTGAGCTTGTATCGTATGTTGCTGAGACTGAACGAAAGAAAATTCGGCAGCGTCAAGCTGAAGGAATTGCCATTGCTAGAGAAAAAGGTATCTTGGGACGTCCAACCATTAATTATGTATCATTGAGTGAAGAACAAAAGGCTATCATTCTAGAAAACTACTCTAGATGGAAGAGGAATGAAATAACAGCAGTATCCTTTATGAAACTGTTGAACTTAAAGAAAAACACTTTTCACAAAATCATTAAGGAATATGAAGCTATAAAAATAAGTAGGTAAACTCATCTTATGGGTGGCGTTCTAATGGTAAGGTGTAGGTGAAATATGGAATTTGTACTTTGGTGATTTTGTTACGGGCTGTTTAATTTAAAACTTGGTCATGATTATAAGTATCCTGGCCGAACGGACAATTACCACAGCAAGTATTTAGTCCATTTGATAAGATAGTACAAACTAGTGATTTATCTTTTTGGATAGAGCCTATAGAAGGATCTTCATTAATGATAATGAGTGGTGAAAAAACCAAATTTTATGTGTGTGTTAGAGTAGCGCAGAACCCAAAATATAACGACTACTACTTTTCGATGACACCAATGCTCTTACCTCAAGGACATAGTAGTCCAATAGATATTTCAAAACTTATGAATATACATCTTAAAATATCTAAATAATTCAACTAAAACTCCTGTGAAGTGGTAGTAATTATTAAGATAGTAATTTCCCACAACTATCAATGTGTTGTTCAACGATATGGCGCGATGATCTAACATCGGCTTTTATAAAGGATGTTTATCAACGAAAGATTCTCAAGACCTCATCAATCGGTAATCTATCTTTTAACAAAAGATAAGGAATAAAATGAAATAAACCAACCAAAGAAGCAAATACAAGTGATATTGGGTTACATAATTTTAACTTATGAATTTAGATAGATGAGTTCGTTAGGAGGAGAAGTTTATTGGAAGAAAAAAAAGGATTATCATATATTTTATTATTTATTTTTGGGGTGTTATTGGGGAGTTTTTCTATTTATTTGCCTCCTTTAGGGTATAAAAATATTGAGTATATTGAACAAACATCAAGCTATCAAATTACTAATTATAGTTGGTATGGAAAGCAAATATATATGGAAACTATTGAGGGAGATAATAAAGATGTATTGGTGATATATCGAAACCAAAGCAGAATTCAAGAAATAGAGGCTTGGATAATATTCTTTACAATAGCGTCGTTGGTGTTATGGAGGATTAGTGATAAGAAATTCCGTATTTATGCCTGTGCCTTTTCAGCAATTGCATTTATTGTAATGGATATTGTGTTGGTAAACAAACTCAATTAAAACAAGGAGCTTTCCCTAACCTTTGTTCATCAAAATAGATAAGTATAGCATAACTATTAGATTTGAAAATATTATTCAACAAAATGGCCAAGAATATAGTAAGCGCCATCCCGGATACCTTAAAATTAATAACTGTTAATAACCAGAAATGTACTGGTTGATCGCCTATCGTGTGCTTATCTCTAATATGGTAAGCAGCCTTTTTTTGTGAAAAAAAGATTGAGTTAATCGTCATTTTTTTGAAATAATTGGAATCAAGCTGACGAGAGTTTATGGAGTAAAAACTTTACTTCTAAGGTTGTAAAATCTTATACCCTGGAGGGAATTTGATAATAATGATAACCCCGAACAAGCAAGGGATTTGTTCAATTAATAAGGGCTTCAGCACATTTTAATCACGTTATATTTGTTAGTCCAACCTTCTATTGAAAATAACCATAATATAAAGTAAAACAATTATAGAAGGTGAGTTTTACTAATGAAAGATAAAGATTGTAAATGTAGAGTTGTTCCACCACCACCACCAGGACCACAGGGACCACCGGGGAAACAGGGACCACAGGGACCACCAGGACCACCAGGACCACCAAGTATCTTATCATATGGTGTTTTAAGAGACGATCAAGATCCATTTTCACAAGATGATCAGGAACCAATTGTTCCACCAGGCGGATATAATATGCCAGGTCCTTTTAATATGACAACTCTTAATCCTGGTGATGGTTCCATCACTGTGCAAAATAGCGGAGACTATGAAATTTCATTTACTGTGAATGCAACTGATTTTACAGATATTGCTTCCCTTGATTTTAACGTTGGAATAACAATTAATGATGTAATACAGATGGATACACAGTTATTTGTAACCGATTCTAATCAGGTTGTTATAAATCTTCCATTATCAAGAACCACTATTCGAACTTTAAATGCTAATGATGTAATTTCTGCCGAACTGCTAACTACAACATCGGGACAATCAGTTATGCTTATACGACCTTCCCTGCAGGTAATCCAATTATCTTAGAGAATGGATAATCTCAGAAGCTGATGATTTATAACGTCAGCTTTTTTGCATATCAATGAATACCATTTGCAATTCTAGTTTACATAATGATAACTATAGGAACTTATTTGAAAATGCAAAATTAACATAGACTTCAGTCCATTTTAGTCACATTATATATGTTAGTCCAACCTTTTATAGCAAATATCCATACATATAAAGTAAAAACAATTATAGAAGGTGA
>NZ_JAEUFG010000033.1 GCF_018588585.1 Bacillus sp. SM2101 | reverse complement strand
CTAAATAGAAAAAAGGTGAATTTGAGCTCACTCAAATTCACCTTTTTTATTTTTGAGGCTAGTTATGTCCCAGCCTCCTTTTGTTTATACGGCAAATCTTCTTCTATAGTAGTTGTTTGTAGGTCAATATATCTTTTTCCAGCTTCATCGCTGATTTTATTTTATAGCTTAATTAGCATAATAGAATTTTGCAGTAACTGAACCATCTTCATTTTCCACAATGTCTGTTACATGAATGCCACTATCTGCTGGTGTAGAATTAAATCCTTTCCAGAAGTAATATGAACCAGTGTGTACATTTTTAGAATTAGGTGTTATTTCATCACCAGTTTTAAAGAAATCAGCTGCTTCACCACTATTATTATCTTTCTCAAGATCATATTTTCCGTCAGCTTGAAGTACTGATAAACCATAATGCGTAATTGGTGCACCTTCGATGAACTCTACTTGATTTTCTTGGAAACGCTTATTCTTCCAGTTTTCAACGTTATTTGGCCTGTTTACTGGATCTGCTTCCCTAATTACATTTTCATCAACATGCCATATAACTAGACCACTAGCGTCCTCACCCATTCTATTAAACCCTTCATTAAACCCTTGTTGCTGTACATTTTCAATTAAGAAATATTCTGTTCCATTAGAACCTGGAACTGCCATTTTAACTACGTCAGGTGACTCATTAATAGGTTGTAAAGTAATTTCCTGTACGCCATCTTCTGGTGTTACTTCAATTGGATCAACCCACCCTAAGAATACTTTAGATAGTGGATCAAAATGTGCTGGTGAGTTACCAGAGTATTGCGGAGCATTAGGGTATCTATTCCAAGATCCACCTGCCATAAGTGTGAACTGTCCTGCACCTCTTGAAGTATAATCTGTATCATAAAAATCTGGTAAACCTAAAGCATGTCCGAACTCATGGGCAAATACACCTGGTTGTGCAGGATATGGACCAGTAACAAACTCCTCACTGTAACTTCCAGTTGATTCATCGTACCCAGCAACATTTCCACCGATTTCTGGTTCTACTGTGTAGTTATTTACTACGACACCATCGTAAACTAAACTTGGAGTAATGTCATTCATGAATTGATCGATCTCTTCATCAGTTACATTTCCATCTTGATCTACGTCAGCTGCAGGAAAGCCAGTTTCATAATACTTACCCCAGTAAGCTGCTGAAAGCACATTCCATTTATGAGACCAAATTTGAGCAGGATCAGTACTAAATTCTGCTCCAGTTCCTTCATGAACGACAAAGATATTCGGCACTTCACCATCTACAGCATATTTAGAGAAATCAATTTTCTCATCAGCAGTTTGCAATAAATCAATTAATAACTCACCAATTCTAGCATCTCCATTTACATTCCCGTGTACGAATGCATCACTTTGTTCCAAATAATAAGAAGCTTCTTTAGGGAGGGTAATCCATCCGATATCTGTCATGTCATCGTACGTTGTTAACGTTACTTTCCCATAGCTTGCTTCTTTATATAAATTTGCCATCGTTCGGTTTGTAGGAGCTTTAATACCTTCAAACTCTTCGTATTGTTTAAACCTATCGATCTCATACGGATTGTATTGCTCTCCAAACACTAAATCATTCAAGTAACTAGCAGGTACTCGGTCTTCAGGCGCACCCAAAGCTGTATCTGGAAATTCAGCCAATAGGACTAACATAGGAATTTCATCATCTGTAAATTGATAGTCAAAGCCCTCATGTCCAGGTTGTTCAAATTTATTTCCACGGTTTAACTCTTTATTTGCTGGATCAATTTTCTCCAACTTAACTCCATTTTTTTTCGCACGATCAGCGAGCTCAGGTGCAACAGAAACATATTCTGCTAGATTAATTTTAAGAGATTCGTTGTCAACGTCTGCCTTTGGTGACTCAAGCAGATGAGTTCCAGCTAAAGTTCCACCTACTAGCGTAGCTGATAAAACGAGTGAAGATATTTTTTTAAACATATTTTTCCTCCTTGTTTATTAATATACAAATGAGAGATACACAGCAACACAACAGCAAAGTTCCCCTCATATTGCTTTTTACTTATTAAGTAGTAAAGAAAGCCAAATTGTTAATGGCTACTCTCAAACAACTCCAAAATAGATGTTACCCGATAGAGATAGTTGGTATTATACAATCAAAATAACTATAATTTTTTGATTAGACCTTATTTACCCCCCTTTATTTTCTGTATATTATAAATTTAATAATATTACAAAAACTTAAAAATTTCTATAATTCAAATAAAAACACGACAATATAGCTATAATTTTGGCATAATTACGAAAAAAACGAGCTATTTTATCAAAAAATGTAGTTATTATTGATAAATATCAAACTTTCTTACTATATCAATATATATAATATTATGTTTAGATTTAACCAACCGAAGAGGCTCTTTTCGTAAATTTTGTTATTAAAAAGAAGTCCTAAGTGATTTTCATAAGCTGTATCCATGTTTATTTATTAATAAGAAAAACCCCAATAAATGCGAAAACAGCTAAGAAAAATACAAACTAGTCGTTTATGGTGTAAATTGTAATTATATATAAAAAAAAGCCTATCATAATAAAGATAGACCTAAAAAACAGCTTCAACTTGCTAGTATTATTTTTAGCAATTATTTCTTACAGCTACTCTATTTTTTATATTTTTTTGACCCTAACAAAAGCAATAATGTGATTAAAGTAAAAGCAACTAAAGCTAAAAAAGGAATCGTAATAAAGCCAAACCAATTAATATACTCATTACTACAAGGAACACCGTTAACACATGGCTTTATTCCACCAAAACCAGGTATCTTCTGTTCTAAATAATGTAGAAGAGAAATACAAAATCCTAAAATTGACATCGGAAGAACAAATTTTTTTACACTTATATCATTTTGATAAGTACCGATACCTAATATTAGAGTTAGTGGGTACATTAATATTCGTTGATACCAACACAGCTCACAAGGAATAAACTCTCTAATCTCACTAAAATATAGACTTCCAAAGGTCGCTATTAAAGAAACTAGCCATGCACCATATAGGAAGAATTGACCGCTACCTTCTCTACTGGAATCCTTCATCATTTAATTGTCCTCTAGTTGTTGTTCTATTAATTTCTTTATTGCATCATAATCCATAGGATTGTCCATCATAACCCCGTTTATAATAACCGATGGAGTCATTTCAACTTCATATTCTTTCACTAAATTATCGTCAATACTTACTTCATCCATTGTTGACTTTTCAATTAAATCATTCTCTAATTGTTGTAAGTCGATATTTGTTGTGGCTTCGGCAACTTCAAGAATTTTCTCTATCGTAACCCATTGTCCTACATGCTCTTCAGGTTGTTCACTAAACAATTTCTTATGAAAATCCCAGTATGCTTGTGGGTCATTCTTATATACTTCTTCGGCAGCAAGTGAAGCTAGAATTGATTCTTCCCCATGGAATAACACATTTACATAAGATAATTTTACTAAACCCGTATCAATATAATCCTTCTTTAATTCTGGGTAAATATACTCTCCCCAGCTCTTACAAGCCGGACACAAAAAATCTCCAAACTCAACAATAGAAACTGGTGCATCAGCATGTCCTATAGTAGGTTGATTCTCAATAGGTGGGTGTGAAGCCATATCACTACCAGGTTTTTGACTCTCTTTATTTACTATAATAAGTAAAGATATCAAGGCAATAATTATTAAAGGAAGTGCTATTAGAAATTTTGATGATTGATTTTTACTGCGTTTCATATGTCACCTCTCAAAGTTATTAATAGACTCTGGAATAATAGAAATCTATCATTAAAGAAACACCACTATTTATCTTAACATGGGCGAACAGAAAAAGTGTTTTTAAAAGAGATACTTTTATTACATTTTTTCATTTAATGCTATATAATTACTACCTTTTTTCATAAAATTCTTACCCTAAACTTTGTTGCTGTATTCTTCACAAAATTAAACCTTAATAATGACTATTAAATCATTGTTAAGGTTTAATAGCGAAGAACAGAAGCCGTAAACTCTTCATGAAGACGTGTAAATAATATCAATCAATGAGAAAACAGCTATTCTTAAAGAATTCCATGTTATATAACATCTGCTAAACTACAATTTTATAACTATTCACTACTATATTTCAAACAACAGTGCTGTTTCGAATCACAATTACTTCTTCTTTTATTTTGAAAATAGAATGATAATAACCGCTAAAATTGCAGGAGTTCCTTGCTTAATAAAAATTCCTTTATTTGCTGTCAGGGCTCCAAATATCGAAGCAATTATCACACAAATTAAGAAGAAAAGCTGAATCATAATTTTACTTGAATCTGGAACAAAAAATAGTCCCCAGATCAAGCCAGCTGCTAGAAACCCATTATACAAACCCTGATTAGCAAATAAAATTTTCACCTTTGGAATTTCGAGTACATCTTTTGTCACTCCAAAAGCTTTTTGGGCTGTTCTACTTGTCGAAAAAAACATCTCAAGAAGCATGATATATATGTGCTCAAAAGCTACAATCAAAACAAAAATAATTGCCAATAATTCCATACATACACTCCTTTTACATATTATCCAATATTTCCTTTTCATTATAGTGCCACACTAACAATAAAAAAAGACAATTCTATGAATTAATACAGTTAAGCACCATGATCTATATATAGCCATGGATTGTTGCTGGACCAAACGAGAAGAGTCTATTTCCCCTCGTCATGAATAAAAGATCAACTGAACCTTATAAAAACTTTATCTAATGATAAAAAAGTCATGAACGCGATATATACTTATGTCTTAAGAGGAAAATTATCAATCAATGTGAAAACATCCTGTGAAAAAGATTGATGATAAAAGAAAACATGGAGTCCATAAGTGACGTTCAAGTAAAGTCTTCATTTCAGAGAAACGAAGTTTATCTTGATTGAGAAATAGAAGACTTTGTTTCAAATTTCTCACCGGATGAGTCCTTTGAAATAAAGAAAATAGCAATTAAAACAAACAACATCCCAAACAAATGTGACACTAAAAGCTCTTCTTTTAAAATTAGAAAGGAAAGGATTACAGAACTGAATGGAATTACACTTGTTAAAACTCCAGCTGAGCTTGCAGGAACTGTTGATAAACCTTGATACATTAAGAGAAAAGCAAGTACCGTTACAACGATTCCAAAATATAAAATATTCATCCAATCCATTATACCAACACTTGAAAAGTCAAATTCTTTAGCTTCATAAATTGCAAATGGTAAAAACATCATAAGACCAAAAATACTCATCAACGTTGATATTGTAAGGGGTGTGAACCTATTAGATACAGATTTCCCTATTGTAATAAACAATGTTTCACCCAATACTGTTCCAAATATTAAAAGGTTTCCTAATAATGAATTGACGGTACCTAATTCCCCATCTATAAGATTAATCAACAATACGCCTAATACTGCAAAAATAATCCCCAACCCTTTTGTTCTTGACAGTCTTTCTTTTAAGAATAAAAAAGATACTAAGCCTATCACTGCTGGGAGAGTGCTTGTTATGATCCCTGCTTCAATTGCAGTCGTATATTTTAAACCGTATAGCATAAAAATATTAAACAAAAATACTCCTGTAAATGCTTGAAAAAATAGAATGAATAAGTCTTTTAATCTAATAGATGGAAATTGTTTTTCTTGTAGCAATAAAAATGGAACCAGAATGATTGTTGCAACAAGAAATCGTAATTCCGATGCTAAAAAAACTGGAAAACTTGAAATAATAAGTTTCCCAAAAACCACTGAGCTTCCCACAATTGCCATAGCTAAGAAAATCTTTGTATATGCCAATATCGATGGATTCATTGCACATTCTCCTTGTTTTAAAACTATTATTACAACGACAAACGTTGTCACTTTTTATTACTTTTACATCAATTAACATTTTTATGAATTTTATATGGGACTAATAACACATAAGTATATTACCTTCCATATTTACTAATGGAATTATGAAATTCCTCTAATATAACCCTCAAAAATTCATTTAGAATTTCAAATTTACATTGAAAATCTAATTAAAATAGAAAATGACTTCCCTCTCGTCTGTTTACGGAAAGTGCAGTTTCTCCCAATAAAAGCAATTTTCTTATATATAACTTTGTACCCTGATCAACTCTACTCAACTAAACTCACCTCTTATCATATGAATTAAACTTATATTATCATATTTTTTGAAAAATCACTTTTTTTACTTTGTTAGAATACGCCTATGAATCATTACATAAGGTGGGAAAAAAATTATTCAACACTTTTATAAACAGTCACCATTTACATAGGGGTCGCTATTATACACTTACAAATGAGGTTAGATATGATTCCTTGCGTGTACAATAATGCCTGCAATTAAAGGTAACAAAAAAGACGCTTTTCATTACAGAAATGCGTCAGCGATTTTTTGACAATATAACAAAATTGTACCGGTGGTATAGCTTAAATACTATTGCAGAAAGAAAAAACTCCCTGCAATAGTTAATAGTTATTTTCTCTTTTGAAAATTTCCTACTACAACTCCGGTTAAAATTAAGATTCCTCCAATAAAGAAACTAATATTTAGTTCTTCACTTAATAAAACCCACCCTAATAAAGAACCTACTATTGGTTGAAATAAGAAAAATAATGAACCGACCCCAGCATCCATGATTTCCATACCTTTGTTCCAAAGAAAAAAAGCTCCTGCTGTTGAAACTAACCCAAGGTACGTAATACCCAAAATGATTAAACTGCTTTGAACAAATACGTCATATACTTGAAGTTCCCATAACATGACGGGTGTTGTAAAAATAAATGCAAATAGTATGGAATAAGTTGTAATAAACAATGTTGAATAGCGTTGAGATGCAATTTTCACATAAACTGAAAGTACTGCCCATGTAATTGCAGCTCCTACTAAAATTATGACACCAAGTAGATAGGTATCGAAAGTGATATCTATTCCAATAACCACAACAACTCCACAGGTTGCCAGAAGCAGTGCCATAACTTTTACAATTGTTAACCTCTCTTTTAATACAAACTTTGCAAAGATGATAGTAAAGGCAGGTGTAACTGAAGTAATTAGTGCTCCTGTATGTGCATCAGCTAATTTTGTACCAATAAATTGAAAAGCAATAGATACAAAATATCCTATAAAACCAATCCAGCCTAGTAATAACCAATCCCTTTTCTTAATTTTTACTTCATTTCTCTTTTTCACTCTACATGTTTTTAAAATTGTAACTAAAAAAGCAAAGCCAATCATATATCGCAACCACATTAAGGTGAATGGTGGAACAAATTCTAATACATATTTGCTTACAACATACATCCCACCCCAAATACTTGCGGCTAAAGATAAACATGTCGCTCCAAGTAAGTTTTGTTTCATATTTATAAATACCTCCATCTTTATATAGGAAATTTGAAAAAAATATTTCCCCTAAGATGAGGCATGACAATTTACTTAACTATTCATCCCTCAACTTAGGAAAGAATAGCAGGCTGGTCATTTTCAAAAATATCAAAATACAATCTCATTATATATCCCCCTATAAGTTATTAATGAATCAATTTTTCTCACTTAATTCAGTACGCCCGATCTATTCCACTCCGCTTTCAAGAATTGAGAATTTGCCTTGTTTACAATCAATTTCTGCTAACACACCGTATGGCAAAATAAACTTCGGCTCCGTATGACCAAAACTTAAATTATAGAGAATCGGCAAGTCTTCTAGATGGTATTCTTTCATTACCTTTAATATTTCATGTTTATATTCTTCATAATATTTCTCATCTTTAGGTTTACCGAAAATGATACCCCTTGTTTTTTGTAAAATCCCTTGTGCTGCATAATTTCTCAACCAATACTTAATATAATTTGGTTCTGGATGCTCTTCAGATGTTTCAAAGAAAAGAATACTATTCTCCCAATATTTCATCTTTGGCCACAGTGATGTGCCTTTTACAAACTCCAGCACTTCCATACATCCTCCAATTAAATGTCCCTGTCTAATGTCTGAACCTTGAAGTATCTCATAGCCATTATTCTGTTTCATACTACGTCGTTGATATTTGTTTGAAATTGTCCATTCTAAACGCTCACTCGTCCATTCATTGGCGGGTTGAATTTCACCAATAATCTCATTTGAAAATAGCGTTCTGTTTACCATTTCAATTGTATATGGGTTCATTTCAACGTTTTCAGCAAAATCAGTTAAAATTGCTGGACCGTAAAATGACGTAATACCCGCTTTATAACAAAAAAAGTGAGAAACAGTCACATCTGAATATCCTATAAAAACCTTTGAATTTTCTCGTATAACATCAAAATCGATATATGGCAGTAAGCGAATACTATCTTCTCCACCAATATTTGCAAAAATCCCTCTTATACTTTTATCTTTAAAAGCCATCATTAGGTCCATAGCACGAGCTTCTGGATTATGATAAGTATACTCTGATCCTTTTAAGCTATATGGCATCGGTACAACCACAAGACCAAAAACCTCTTCTAACCTCTTTACGCCCTGTTCATAACGCCATCTAAGGTCAGGGTCGCCTGCTCCTCCCCAAGAAGGACTTACTGTAGCAACACGATCTCCCGCTTGTAATTTTTTGGGCTTAATTAACACAGTAACTACCTCCCGCTATTCTTACTTTTGCAGACCCTTTTTGGTAAACATTCTTACAATTTCTACTGAAATAAATTAGCTTTTTATGAATACAAAACAACTATTCATAGGAAAAACATACACTCCGTGAATGCCTATACTTCACTAACAACTTACCTATTAATATAGTTCCTTCGATGATTTTATAAAATTAACGCATCTTTTAAATGATGGTTTTAGGGAGTTTCTTTTTTTTATCTACATGCCCTTTTTACTACAAAACGCTATTTTAAATAAGTTATATTTTTCATAACTGACCATTATTTTGTATTCTGTTTTTCTACAAGAAATTGTTGTGCCAAAAAATATGAAGTGACTGTAAACATCTGCGTGTTTATGTTATTTGATAATATTTGATTCCCAAAACTATCGAAATCTACTAATCGAACTTTTATCTCTTCGGTATCATCTAAATCTTGCTTATCCCCTTTAAATGCTTCCAATAATAGATAGATTCTCACTTTATTGTTTTGTGTTCCCGGATTAACCATAAATTCACCTAATAAAATGGGTTCTCTTAAAGAAGTGTAACCTGTTTCCTCCTTAACCTCTCTTATTAACCCTTGCTCGTGTGTTTCATTTCCCTCTCTTCTTCCAGCAGGAACTTCTACAAAAAAATTGTTACCACCATGACGATATTGTTCAACTAATACAAGCTCGTTTTCTTTTGTAATGACTATCGCATTCACCCAATCTGTGTATTCATTTACATAATAATCTTCTATTTCTATGCCATTTGGAAGCTCACAATGATCTCTTCTGATATTACCGAATGGACTTTTATGTATGTACTCTGATTTTAACGTTTTCCATTTCTCCATAATTTCCCTCCTAATTGATATCATTCTACCAAACTATTCATAATTTTAACAAAACCATTTGACAGTTATTGATGTATTAGATCTTTATGTGACTTCTTGTATTGCTTCGAAAACATCTGATTTATTTTTCAAAGCTGTTTTCGCATAGATTGTTGTTTATCATACAAATAAAAAAGTGTATAACTAGATTTGCTGCATCTTTTCTTCTATAAAACGATGAATACTTTGTAAAACGACATCATTACCTTTTAGTTTAAGAACTATAACAACAAAATTCACGCAAACATTTTTATGGTAAAAAGATCAACTCAAAAAATGCCTCATTATTTTTTTTACTGTCTTGCAAATATGTTAAATGCTCACTATTCCCCTCCATATATATCTAAATGCTAGGTTACTGTACTTACAAATAGTTTGACCTTTTCAACTTTTACTGCAACATACAAAAGAAATTCTTTTTAGATTAAAGAGAAAAAATGTGTTGTTACAGGCTTAAATTAGTCATGATCATTTACAGAGCCAATCAAATAAATAAGAAGCTAAGTTCACTTGAAGCCAACGGTATAACTAAAGAAATAAAAAAAGGATATAACAATTGTTATACCCGCTTCTTTATACGTGCTGTCTGTTATTTCCAAAAATCATCAAAAACACTAATAGGCGCATTGCGTTTATGTTTTGTTTTTAACCAATGGGATGTAATTTTTTTCGATGCGTCTTCCGATACTTTTTTTCCTTCTAAGAAATCATCAATTTCATCATATGTGACACCAAGAGCTATTTCATCTGGCAATTGAGGTTTCCCATCTTCTAAATCAGCAGTAGGTGCTTTTAAGTACAATCTTTCTGGACAACCTAAATTTTTCAAAAGCATTTTACCTTGTCTTTTATTTAAGCGGAAGATTGGAACTAAATCACATGCCCCATCGCCATGCTTAGTATAAAACCCTGTCACAGCTTCTGCACTATGGTCTGTACCTAAAACAACACCATTGTTAGTACCAGCAATACTATACTGAACTTTCATTCTCTCTCTTGCCTTTTCATTCCCTTTTAAGAAATCTGAGATTGCAACCCCCGCTTCTTTTAAAGACTCTACACTAGCATCTACCGATGGCTTGATATTAACTGTAAATACCTTTGTTGGTTGAATAAATTCAATTGCCATCTGACAATCATCCTCATCCTTCTGAACACCATAAGGAAGTCTAACAGCAATAAACGAATACTTGCTATCACCACATTCTTCATTTAACTCATTTACGGCAATTTGAGCTAATTTACCAGTCAAAGTAGAATCCTGACCACCTGATAACCCTAAAACTAAAGAATCAATAAAAGGATGTTTCTTTAGGTAGTTCTTGATAAAATCTACACTTGTTCGAATTTCTTCTTGTGGATTAATAATTGGTTGAACCATCATTTCTTTTATAATTTCATTTTGATATTTGTGCATCGAGAACTTCCTCCCTAATTTTTATTAACTATTTATTTAACATGTTTTTATTTATTCATTTTTCCTGCATCCCCATAAATAATCCGAAGGACAAACTTTCACGAATAAAGCATCCCTGTTGAAAGAACTCTTTTCATTATACCTGCTAAGTATACTATACTCGAACAGCTTTTTTCATAGCCTGAATTCGCCTGTTACCTCATTCTGAGGATTTTTATATTTCTCCCTAAATCCCCATGTCTTTTAGTTCTCTAGAAGTTATAGCCTTAAGGACAACTTTTATATAAGATTCACCCTAACGATTTTTGGGTTCCACCAACTTATTAGTTGTAAATTTCCTACTGGAAATGGATTCATTTGTTGCATAAGTCTTACCATTATCCACAATGGGATGATGACTATAAATAGTAAATTTTCCTAATAACGAAATTATTGTCACTGGGTAGCCTTCGCTATCCTATTCTTTTCATATATAGCTTATGTTTTTTAATATACTGATAACAATTTTCTGGCATCAGATACCTCGGCTCTCCCCCCATACTTAATTCATCACGAATATAGGTTGAACTGATTTCCATAGCTAGACCTTTATCAATTAAATGGAATGTGTTGCCGTCATCATTATTTCTTAATATACCTGACTTTCCAATAGTAGCTAACATATCAATACCATCACGAGCCATTATAATGAAATTAAATTCTGACACCAATTTATCACCGTTAGACCATTTTCCATCCCCTATATCAACCAATAAATCCGCTCCCATGATGAAGAATAATTCATCACCCGGATATTTGTTCTCAAAATGTTTCATCGTCGTATAGGTATCAATTTTCCATGCATCTTGATTCATTTCATAATCATCGAAAATAAATATAGGATTGTTTTCAATTGCCATTTTAACCATTTCTTTGCGATGCTCATCACTAATATTCATTCGCTTATCTTTTCGTTTATTAGAACAAGGTAAGAAAACTACATAATCTAATTTACAACGGTGTGCAACCGTACTTGCAGTCCATAAGTGTACATTGGTCACTGGGTCATACGAAGACCCATAAATTCCGATTCGAGCCATTGCGCACCCTCCTTAAATATAATAGCCAATCAATTCTTCTAACCTTTTTTCATTATGTTTTTTGTATGCAGTTCCAAGAGAGAAACCTGTATGTTTAGCAACCTTCACTTATGGGATCAATACATCACATATTTCTTGACTGGTTATTCTCTTCCATCTTCAAAACGTCTAACTTTAACTTATCATATGTATTTACTAAAAAACACACTATTTTGCGTGAATTTGACTCAAAAATTTTATACCTTTTTATTTAACAACAGAACGTATTTTCTTATATAATATAATAATAGGGGTGATTTTATTGAAAGGTCGTGAAAAGGTGAAAGGGGCTCCTTCCTATATGCAACCTGAAGAAATCAAGTTGCTCAAAGATGAGTGGGATGATTATAGCAAGTTACAAAATAAGGATGAAATACAAGATATAAAAAGTAAAATTCTAGAAGCTTTAGAATTTAAATCGGAAGTAACTATAACGTATACTAAAAATGGACTTTCTAGACCTTGTGTGGGGCACATCTATTTTGTAGATAAACTCAATAAACATATAATGGTGATAGATAATTTAGAAAATGTTCATAAATTAAAATTTGAGAGTATTATAAATGTACAAAAAAATTAACAGCCCCATATACTTTGCAGGGCTGTTTTTTAATGAAAGTGATGTCATGATGTGATGATTATATTTTGATGTATCTGTATACATGATCATCCGTGTTTTTTTAAACTTTCGCGCAGTGTTTCATTGTTTGAAATACCTTTTCTTTCGCTCATTCCACTACTTTAGTATGCCCATAGACATAACCAGATCGATAACTTATGTCATTATGTAGTAACCAATTGAAGAATTAAAAGAGATATACTCTAGAATATTAACGAGTAATGATAAATATATGTGCAATTTCACCAAAAAGAATCCTAGTGTTCAGCACCATTTCAACTAGTGCTTTCCCTTCAACTTTTCTGTCTTATATGTAATACCACTAAAAGCTAAATCACAAGTTTTAAGATCACTCGTTTTAGCGCTTAGTCACCTCAAATAAATAATAAGTCAGATTCATAGACTATTCCAAAGTAGAATAATCTACACTTGAGTTTTCTTCAATTTCAACTTTTGTACCGACTGAAACCGTCATCAAGATAAATACAAAGAACAGTACAACCGTTCCTACTATTAAACTCAGTATCATTTTTTTCATAATTATATCCCCCAAAACTATGTATTAACCACAGTTATTTTCTTTTTTAAGGCTCTTTTCGTACACTTTATTGCTTTTTTCACTTACATTTGAGTCACTGATATATAGGATAGAATATTTTAGTAGTTATTAGAGAAGTACTACAGTTATTAATCAACAATACAAAAGGCTACCAAGCTATGCGTGGCAGCCTCTATATTAACTACAAGTATCATCCTAATAGATTACTTACTACCACAAAAACTAATACAAAGGTAGGAATAAATACGGAGTGAAATAACAGCTGTCTTTTCTTTGTCATTTACATTCCCTACTTTCTATTAATATTTCATATATTTATAATTTTAAATCACTTTTAACATAAACACAATTTTATTAGAGTACAATAATCCACAATATCATTGTGATTAAAAAGAAAGGTGAATATATATGCTAATTGTTGCAAAACAATCCTTATTACTATGGGCAACTATTTCATCTGCAATAATATGCTTATTCCTTCTAGGTAATGTTAGTAAAGGTACGTTTAAAGGAATAAAAGATGTTTTATTATGTCTTTTTTATACCCTTTTAGTCTTCCCAATTATTTTTCTAGTGAAATTAATATTTAAAATGTTGTAAAACTGTTATTACACTTAATTAGTATTTTTGATAAAATTTGTAAAGTAACCAAACATATTATGTTTCTAACAAGATTTAATCTCAAAGGAGGCGAGGTACTTTGAAACCCTTAAACCCTATAGGCGTTATACTAGTTTTAAGTTTAACGTTGCTTTTAATATTTGATTTTTTCCCTAATCTTTCTTTTGCTACAGCTACTTTTAATAATATACTTCTATTGACCATTGTTATACTTGTATTAATCGCTAATCTATTTAAATCAAATAGCGACTACCAAAGAAACTATTTTACCGTTTTATTAGTCAACACCTACTTTTTATTTCTCATTGCCCTTTTAACTATGTTAGGTGGTGAGTCAAATGTTGGTATATCGTTAGATAGCATATTCATTTGGATATTTTTCTTATACTCTTTTTACAAATGGAGAAAAAGCAAACTTAATAATAACGTCTGATAGTTTTTAAATTTTATATAATAAACCCACCATAGCTAATAAGGTGTAAAGGGTGGTTTTTTAATACTTTACATTTACATACGTATATAAACTTATCCCCCCTTTGATGTGAATTTTGTAGTTGAACGATTAAAACGTTGAGCTAACACCACAATATGAGTTATAGAGTATTTAATCAAAGGGGCTTTGATTTCCCCAAACAACACAGTCCGTAATCACCCACCAACCGATTGTCATTTGTACCGGTTCTCAATTTGTGATACACGGAACTACCGATGCTGCAACATTTGAAAGTACTTGCTTGTCCATCTATGTCCCTATTTTTCAAAAAAGGTGTGCAATTTTTTAATACTCGTTATTGCAAGTGCTGTACAATCTCAAAGTGTACTAGTTCTAGATATTTCTTAATCTTTATCATTTATAAGTATAAGAGCATGTCATTGGCTATCCTGACATGCTCTTTTTCATCAATTCAATTAAGTTTTATTACCCCTATTGTAATATCAACTTACATAAGATTTATAAACCAGTCGTTAGTTACTATTAAAATTTCTGCATTTATTGTTAACGAAGATAAGAAGATAATGATAATACACTTCACTGATTATTATATTTAGTTAGTTGCAGGTCGTTTAAAATATTATCTTATAACAACAATTATTGAATTAATTTATTTACCCATCTATCAAACTCTTCTTCCGTTTCCTTTTCGCCATTTATATACATATCTATAGAGTTATCATTATAGAAAAAATATATTACATATTGCTGGTCCCCTTCAAAGAACATTACATTACAACCATTATTTCCAAAGGACCACTCTAGGTTTTCAAATGCACCATTTAACAAATCATATATACTCTCGTTATTTGGAGCTTTAAACTTTGCCATTTGCGTCTTCAAATTATCACCTAATTTATTGACCCATTTATCAAATTCTTCTCTCGATTTCACCATACCATCTACAGTCATATATATTGTTTCCTTCTTATAGTTAAAGAATATTATATATTGCTCATCATTCTGTTCCCCTAGAAAGAGCATCATATTATTATCGTCACTTTCAAAGGACCAAGTTTCATTTTCGAATGTATAATTTAATATATTATATACACTCTCTTCATTTTCAGTTTTAAATTTTTTCATTTGCTCCTTCATCTGTTTATCTAATTTTTGCATATCATTATCATTTATCTCATAATCTCTATATACTAGTTTATTTATCCATTCATCAAATTCTTCTCTCGTTTTCTGTTCCCCATCTACATACATATCTATAAATTCTTCTTTAATATCGAAGTATATTACATATTGATTATCAAGATCATTACCTTCGAACAGAATTACATTATAATCATCACTTACAAAAGTCCAACCTGAATCTTTAATTCTAGTAGTTAATAAATCATATAAACTAATCTTATTAAGAGCTTTAAACTTTGCCATCTGTTCCTTCATCTTTTTAATAAAACTTTCTTCACTTAATATGGGGTTCTCATTTGTATTGCTGTAATCTATTGAATCAGATATTGGATTCTCATTTTTGCTGTAATCTATTGAATCAGATACTTGAAATAATTGAACCTTTTTATCATTTACTGTAATATCATCTTCATGATGTACTAATTTCCCACCAAATAATGACATTGTAAAAATAATAGCAATTTTGATTTTTATCATGAAGTGTAGCCTCCAATTATTTTGTTATTCTTATGATGGCTATATTTTATTAAAATTTTTACAAAAATGGATTACAAAATGGTTACAACGTACTTATTTTGTAATATTATAATGAATTAATGGTACAATCAATGTCCATTTTTTTGAAAACAAAAAAACACTCTCTCTTTGTTTTTTCCTTTTCTTATGTCCACGTTACCAGTTAGTCAACCCACTTTTTCATAAATGCTCTTTTTTTCATAAACTTTGTTGCTATGATTTTATATGTTATTCTTCGTTGTACAGAAGAAAAGATGCCCTGAACGTTATTTAGTATCGTATTTAGCTCTAATTACGAAAAGCAACAATTAATGAGAAAACAGCCTTCGTAAAATAAAAAACGACTTCAGCTTTGTATTTTCTTGTTATCGATCACAAAGCTGAAGTTTCACCAACAGCTTCTTTGTACACCTAAGATAATTGAATGACCTGTAGTGAAGGGAACCCAAAAGTTACAGGATCTCCGCTTATCACTAAAGTAGAAACTACATTACCTGCAGACAAACTGCGTATGGTAGTTCTCGAGAGAGAATAGTGAAGAAAAAATTGGTTAGAATCTGTTATTCCTACCTGTGTATCAAACTGCATTGCCCCATTAATTGTTAAAAAAACGATAAAACCTAGAGACGCAGGACCACCATTGCTACTTTGGTCAAATGCATTCACAGTAAATGAAAGTTCATAGTCGCCACTATTTTGTATAGTGATGGAACCCATTGCAGGGTTAAGAGTTGTCATATTAGAAGGGCCTGGCATATTATATCCATTCATAGGTGGAATTATTGGGCTATTCGAAATTACAGTAAATGGATCTTGATCATCTCTTAAAACACCATAAGATAAGATACCTGAAGGTCCTGGAGGTCCTGAAGGTCCTGGAGGTCCTTGTTTCCCTGGTGGCCCCTGTGGTCCTTGAGGTGGTCGTGGTACAACTCTACATTTACAATCTTTATCTTTCATCAGTTATTTCACCTTCTATAATAGTTTTTACTTTATACGTATGGATATTTGCTATAGAAGGTTGGACTAAAATATATAATGTGACTAAAATGCGCAGAAGTCTATGTAAATTGTATATTATCCAGCAATTATGATATTCTAATCATAGACAAGCATTAACTGCATACAATAAGAAGAACCGCAAGTTCTCCAACACTTACGGTCATACAATAGCCGATTCTCTAGAGAGTCGGCTTTATAAGTTTCAGTAGACCACCTATCTCCTGCTAAAGAGTTAAGGGTGGTCTATTTGTCGTTTTTGTTAAAGGCTCTTTTCGTAAACTTTGTTGCTATCTTCACTAAAATTCGACAGTATGATGCGTTTTATGAGAGCTCAATAATCGTATAAGTAAAAAAGATGCCACGAACGCTAAGTGTATACGTGCCTATACCTTTGAACGAAAAGAAACAATCAATGCAAAAACAGCCTTGTTAAAAGACGGTATCGAAATGATTAGCCCGCAAAATGCAATTGCCAACATCAACGCTTCAAATACCGTCATACGCCGACTACCCTTAGAATCCGCTATTCCAATTATACTATGATATCCCCATATTGACGAAGTTAGCTGTGAAAGTACAACTAGAGTTTGTGGACCTTTTCTCCTTTAATCAGAACAAAAAAGACTGAATTTCTTCAGCCTTAGTAACCTCAATAATCATTGTGTTTCCTAAGGACATTTGTATAATGTAGACAGTTGTCAGTTGCACTTTTAAGTAGTCAGGCATTCCCTAATTAATAACATCTTTAAATACTTGAAGGGAAGGAAAATCTATGTGTGACTGTCAGTGCAAAGGGAAAGGAATCAATGAAATATTATGTAATTGTCAATTTGGAGAATTTACATTAAGTGATGGTATGGAAGGGACAGTACTAGTCCCTATAATATTAACAACAGATACAATTAAGTGATAGAAAAGGGTTGGGTTTGCAAAGATTGATACTATGGGTAGACTTACAAGCAACTGTACGTAGTTCAACGCATAACAGACCGGAATGCTATTACACTATGTAGTTACCCTCTGTCAGATGAAAGAGAAGGAAATTTCACCTTCCCTCCCAACGATAGTATGTGATACTCCACCTATAGGTTGTCATAAGTATCGATTATCTATTCTAGAAAATAAATGTGAACCTGCGTTATTAATTCTCACAAGTACGTGTCGATGCATCAATGTCCCTACATTTCAAAAAGGGTAAGTAAATGAGGCTGTTTACATTAATCATGTTATTTCTGTATTAAACCCCATATAAAAAGCCAGCCTCACAGCTGACTTCTTACACTTATGCATACAACTTTTCCTCTTCTTTTCTAAAAAAACTTTTCATCGCATGGAATACATCAGCTTTTTGCTTTAAAATATAGTACCTGAACTTTTCATCTTTTATATTTTTATAAGCTGACATTAATGTGGAGTGACGGTTATACTGATTCACCTCACCATACCCGAAAATGTTTGATATCTCCATAAGCTCTTTCACGTGCTTAACACATCTGGCGTTATCGGAAGTAAGATTATCTCCATCTGAAAAATGAAATGGATAAATGTTGTATAGAGCCGGGTTATATTTATTATCAATTACTTCAAGTGCTTTACGATAAACCGAAGAACAAATTGTTCCTCCACTTTCTCCTTTCGAAAAGAAATCCTCTTCAGAAACTACTTTTGCTTCTGTATGGTGGGCAATGAATACTAATTCAACTGTTTCATATTTAGTCCTCAAGAAACGAGTCATCCAGAAGAAAAAGCTACGAGCCATATACTTTTCCCAAATTCCCATACTTCCGCTCGTATCCATCATCGCAATGACAACCGCTTTTGATTCATGTTTTATAACTTCATTCCATGTTTTATATTTTATATCTTCTCGATATATAGGATGAAAACTTGGATTACCTTGCATTGCATTTCTTTTATAGGCAGAAAGCATCGTTCTTCTTTTATCAATATTTCCAGTTAGACCCGTCCGTCTTATGTCATTAAATTCTATTTTATCAATAACAATTTCATCTTGATCTTTTTGCTTTAAGTTAGGAAGCTCTAACTCTTTAAATAACGCTTGCTCTAATTCCATTAAAGAAACTTCTGCTTCGTAATAATCCTCTCCCGGCTGATCACCAGCCCCCTGTCCTTTACCTGCACCTTTTTTGGAAGGTGTACCATCACGTGCAATTACATCACCAATTTTACTCTCTCCATCTCCTTGACCAGTATGTTTATTCTTATCATAATTGTATCGAATTTTATATTCATCTAATGAACGAATTGGGATTTTTATTACTTCCCGTCCATTTGACATGACAATACTTTCTTCTGTTATTAAATCTGGCAAATTGTTCCGAATTGCTTCTTGTACTTTTTCTTGATGCCTTTGCTGGTCATCATGTCCTTTACGATGGAGGGACCAATCTTCACGTGAAACCACAAACGATCGCACATTTTTTGCTGACATTGTTAATCCCCCTATTTAATTTTTTAACAATCTGAAAAATCCATTCACAAAATTGGCATTGCCTGCATAACGTATCATAGTGCTTTTTTTCTTATTATAAAGGTTGGTTACTCTATCATATGCAGTAAGGATGAATTATTGACAAATATTTCAGCTAAATAGGTACATATCTATTAAAATTAGACAAGTCCTGCAAATCGTGTTTGAAGGAAATAAGAGCATAACGTTAATTTAGCTTGCATGCTTATAATTACTGAATGTAAAAGGAGAAGAAAAAATGTTTAAACTTGTATAATTTAGCAGGATTAATGAGTTTATCCAAAGAATATATGAATCATTAGAAACTGATTGAATATTCAGTTATTAATTAACATCCAGTTTCTTTTTATATATATACATTTATATTTAGGGGGGATTAAATGAATGCATTTAAATTACTGGTAACTGACCTTGGAAAGTTAACTAGTAAAAAGGGGATGTTATTATCTGTCATCCTTGTACTTCTCGTTCCTATTGTTTATGTAGCCATCCTACTTTCATCTACTTGGGGACCATATGATTATATGTCAAATTTACCTGTTGCTGTCGTCAATAAGGACAAAGGTGCCATGTCAGGTGATGAGCTTATTAATATTGGTGAAGAATTAGTCGCTGATATGAAGCAAAGCATGACATTGGGCTTTCACTTTGTAAATGAAGAATCAGCCCAACAAGGTCTAACAAATCAAGATTATTACATGGTTATCGAAATTCCTGAAGATTTCTCTCAAAAAATTACAACAGTACTAACTGAGAGCCCTAAGGTACCTGAACTCCGTTATTACCAAAATGAAGGCTTGAACTTTACAGCTGCACAAGTAACAAGTGGAGCTACAGAAAAAATCCGGGAGCAACTCGGAAATAAAATAACCGAGATTTATACACAAAGTCTTTTTGCGCAGCTTGGTGAAATTTCAAGTGGTTTTGAATCGGCTGCAGAAGGCTCAGATCAATTATACTCTGGTTCAATAGAATTACGTGAAGGAACAGGGTCAATACTATCTGCTCTACAACAAAAGGCTCCAGAAATTAATGCACTAGCTGCTGGTTCACAAGAACTTGAAGCAGGTACACAAGAATTGTTAACATCATTAATTTCAAAACAAGGAAGTATTGAGGAATTAGCTAGTGGATCAAAGGACCTTGAAGCCGCAATTGGATTATTACTAACTACAATTCAACAAGGCTCCGAACAGATCGATGTATTAGCTGAGGGTGGAGAAAAGTTAGCAAATGGTAGTCAAGAACTTGCAAAATATACTCCTCAAATCCTCCAAGGATTAAATGATGCATATAATGGAAGTGTGAGTTTAAATAGTGGTATGGAACTACTTGCACCAGGAAGTCAAGAAGTTGCTAATGGTATTAATGGTATTATTACAGGAACTAATGATTTAGCAGAAAATATGCAAACTCTACTAACTCTCCTAGAAGCTTACAATGCCACTCATAATCTTAATTCTGATGAAAACTTCACCACTATACTAGCACTAAGTAACGGAATATCAGCAGGCGTTAATCAATTGATGAATGACACCCAATCTAAGCTGAAGCCTGGAGCTGATCTAGTTGCTCAAGGACTAGACGAAGCTGCACCAAGTGTAAAACAATTAGAGGCAGGGCTTGGTGAATTAATCATTGGTCAAGAAGCTGTAAATAATGGTGTTTTAGAATTAGATACAGGAGCTAAACAAATTGCTGATGGAACAGCTATTGTAAGTTCATCTTGGAACTCAATAATAAATAACTTATCTTCTATCCATAGTGGGGCTTCAATGGTTAGGATAGGCAATAATGATGTAAATACTGGATGGAAAACACTAACAGAAGGTACAACTATCATAAATAGTAATATGCAACTACTTAATGAAGGTAATCAAAGCGTACAATCAGGTTGGGGAGATTTAACAAATGGTGTATTACAATTAGATGCGGGTGCTGGCCAAATTGAAGAGGGCAGCATGGAGCTAGCGTTAGGGCTTGAAGAAGGTGCTCAACAAACGACTAGCATCAATACTTCGGATAAAAATATTGCAATGTTTTCATCACCTGTCCAACTTGTTGAAGAGAAAGTAAGCGGTTTCGAATACTATCGTGATTCGACTGCTCCATATATCATATCTCTTGCGCTTTTTGTAGGCATCTTAATGATGTCTTTCATCATTGACTTTAAAAAGCCTTCTGAGCCAGAATTACCAACATCAGCCATAAGCTTGTTTGCTAGTAAATTTATGACGTTGACATTATTTTCAGTAGTCCAGGGATTATTAGTTTCCGTCGTTACGATACTATTCTTACAGCTTAATGTAGCAAACGTTGTCTCATTCATACTATTTACTATCTCCGTTAGTTTAACATTCATGACGATTATCTTCTTCCTTGTATCTCTTGCTGGAAATGTTGGACGTTTCTTAGCCTTTGTATTTATCGTTCTTCAGTTATCGATAACTGGCGCTAACCTACCTATTGATATGTTACCAGAGAATTTACGAAACTTGAGTGAATTCCTCCCATTAACATATACAAATGCTGGATTCAAGGCAATTATTTCACTTAATGATACTGGCTTCATGTGGTCAAATACTTCAGTTTTACTCATTTACTTTGTGATTTTCTCAATGCTTGCATTAAGTACATTTTTATTTGGTACAAAAAAGCTTGCGCATGATCAAAGTTTGTCTGCGTAAATAAAAAGGTGAAATGATAAAATGATGTAATAACTTTAAGATTTGGGTCTAGACACTCAAATCTTAAAGTTTTTTTATTTGGACAGTAATTTGATAAAATGAGAGATTAATTAACCCATGGTGGCAACATATGTATTATCCATCATTTTAACAACATGAAAAGATGCCACGAACGCTAGTTGTATTACGTGCTTATATTTCAGTATGACGAAAACAGCATTGATAAAACAGAAAAAAATTGAAGTGAATTTCTGTTCACAAAATTAATTTTTTATTTCATAATAATATTTTTAATAATAATTTTGTTATTTATAAAATTATTTGTCAAATTTTCAAAGATAATCAAAATAACTAGAAACTTATACTTACTAATTTTTGAACATTTTATGACATTTTATTTAATTCCAAGACTAAATACCTATTAGTTATGTATAATTTTCCATTGGTGTGTAGATACAAGAAAGAAGGGGTAAAGATAAGACAGTTAGTTGAAGAAATAGAATTTATCGAGGGTGTCGTACGTGCTATTTTAGTTTGTGACACAACTCAAGATCATTGGCTTTTAGAACACAAAAAAGAATTTCATTATGTAGCTACTTCTAACCATTCAATAATAAAGGAACTCGTTAATAAAAGTGACTATGTTCCTGTTTGCATCATAGATTCTAAAATAATTGCAGACCTAAACTCCTATGGAAAAAGTTCTAAGTTAACAATAGACTGGTGCTTAGAAAGGGTCAAGTTTCTGCTTCAAACAGGTAAGAAATTATCAAAGCAAGTGTACAATTATTAACTTCAAAAGGTTTGATAATTATTTCGTACGTATAGAGTAGATCATTCCATGTTTAAAATAGAGAGTGGTAGGGTAAACCCCCTCTCACCTTTTTATGATTATCCAGTAGCAAAATCCACCGCAAAACATCCAGCAATGAATCTATTACAATTACTTCAATTATTAAGCAGACTACCAACTCGTTCATATAACCTTAAATACAATCAATTTCATCTGATTTATTGATTAGGGCGCTAACCCACTACATCTAGCTTTAAACAAGCAGCCAGGCCGCTAGGTTAAGATGTTATTACAATACTGCTATGTCATTTTCATTGATGTATTTGTATCATTCATAATTAACGGTTATCTAACCATCCTTAAGGTCTAACCATATCATTTCTACTATGGAGATAATCGTTAACTACGTTTTTCATTAATTTTGTTTGAAAGGAATTTCTAGCGGACTCTTGTTAGTAAACTTGCTTTCACCTTGACTTTGTTATAAAGAAGTTCAATATATTACATCCAGTAAATTTATGATAGTCAGTGGTGATATTGATCCATTCAAAATCATAAGTAAACAAGTAGTAATTCAGTTATGATATTAATATTTATGACCAGGTTAGATAAAATGTTTCTGGAGTAGTACTAGGAAAATATACTTTATAAGGAAATGATTGTGTTTTCATCCACCAATTTTACATGTACATATTAACTTATTATTTACTATAATTTAGATAAGAAGATGGGTTGGTAAGCCACCTTCCTAAAAACATGTCAAAATTTATGTCAAGAACATTTCTGATTTCATACACCCTAAGTACAGTTTGTCATCTCACTGACGAAACTGCACTTAGGCTTACATACCTTCAAGTTCCCCTTACTATGCGATATTCATATTTTTTTCTCTTCATATCATTTTTTCCTCTTTGTGAATACTATTGTCTACCTAAACTCATGGATTTTTTATTCAAAATAAAACGTAAAATTCAATTGAATTTTACGTTTTATTTTGGTCAATTATCTATTTAACAAGCTGCCAACATATCGCAGTAATTCATTTGCTGATGTAGAATTATAGCCATGTTCATCAACTAACCTTGCAACAACTTCGTTAATCTTCTTCAGTTGTAGTTCATCTGGTGTTTTCGTTGATGTTGTTATTTTAACTACATCTTTTAAGTCTGCAAATAATTTCTTCTGTATAGCTTCACGTAAACGTTCATGAGATTTATACTCAAATCTTTTCCCCTTACGAGCATAGGCAGAAATTCGAATGAGAATTTCTTCTCTAAACGCTTTTTTTGCATTTTCTGAAATACCAATTTGCTCTTCAATTGAACGCATTAGCTTTTCATCTGGATTCATTTCTTCACCCGTTAATGGGTCTCGAAGTTTATTTTTATTACAATATGCTTCAACATTATCTAAATAATTATCCATCAGCGTCTTAGCTGATTCCTCATATGAGTAAACAAAGGCTTTTTGTACTTCTTTTTTGGCTATTTCGTCATATTCTTTCCGAGCAATAGAGATATAATTTAAAAACTTCTCACGTTCTTCGCTTGATATCGATGGATGCTGATCTAAACCTTCTTTTAAGGACCTAAGAACATCCAATGCATTAATAGCTGGCACTTCTTTTCTAATAATTGTTGATGATATTCGATTGATTACATACCTCGGATCAATCCCACTCATTCCTTCATCTGGATACTCTTTCTTCAATTCTTCCACGTCAATAGGGTTAAAGCCTTCCACTGATTCTCCATCATACAACCGCATTTTTTTAACTAAATCAATATCATTTTTTTTCGGGTCCTTAAGCCTTGTTAAGATTGTAAACATGGCAGCTACACGTAAAGTATGTGGTGCAATATGAACGTTAGCAACATCACTTTCTCTAATCATTTTTGTATAAATATGTTCTTCCTCAGAAACCTTTAAATTGTATGGTACAGGCATAACAATAATACGAGAATGTAAGGCTTCATTTTTCTTATTAGAAATAAATGACCTATATTCAGTTTCGTTTGTATGTGCAACAATTAATTCATCTGCACTTATTAGTGCAAAGCGACCAGCCTTGAAGTTTCCTTCTTGTGTAAGAGATAATAAATGCCATAAAAATTTCTCATCACACTTCAGCATCTCTTGAAACTCCATCATTCCTCTGTTTGCTTTATTTAACTCTCCATCAAACCTATATGCGCGAGGATCTGATTCTGAGCCAAATTCAGCTATTGTTGAAAAATCAATACTTCCAGTTAAATCAGCTATATCTTGTGATTTAGGATCAGAAGGACTAAATGTTCCAATACCAGTACGCTTATCTTCAGAAAAGAATATTCGTTCCACTAATACATTTTCAATTTGCCCACCGTATTCTTCTTCCAATCTCATCATATTAAGGGGGGATAAGTTCCCTTCGACTCTAATTCCATATTCATCAAAAAAATCTTCTCTAAGATGCTGCGGAATCAGGTGTAACGGGTCTTCATGCATCGGGCACCCTTTAATTGCATATATTGCCCCTCGGTCAGTATGAGAATATGCTTCAAGCCCTCTTTTCAAAATGGTTACTAGTGTTGATTTGCCTCCACTTACAGGACCCATTAATAATAATATACGTTTACGGACATCTAGACGTTTTGCTGAAGGATGAAAATACTCTTCTACTAGTCTCTCCAATGCTTCTTCTAAACCGAATAGTTTATGACTAAAAAATCTATAATGTTTACTTCCATTTACATCTTCTATTCCTGCATCTTTAATCATATTGTACACTCTAGAGTGAGCAGATTGTGCTACATATGGTTTTTCTTTTAAAATATCTAAATAATCCGCGAAGGTACCTTCCCATTTTAGCCGCTGTTCTTCCTCTCTGTACGTTTCAATTTTCTTTAAAATATCCATAAAGGACCTCCTCAAAATTTCATGTACCATGATTAATATACTGTATGCGAGGATAACCTATAGCATGATTAATTAACGATAATTAGGCTAATATATCAGTAAGAAGTCCTCTATAAAGCATTTTATAAATTGGACTGATTAATCATACTTTTCATTCACACTTCTTGTCTGATAAGTTATAATAAAAATATCGTAAGTTTATAGGCACATTTATAGTACTGAAGGAGGATATACCAATGCGTTTAGTTCTAATTTTACTTGTCATGGTTGCTTTTTTATCAGCAATATTTACATCGGGGTACGACGATAAACCAGGTGCTAAAAATTAATTTTTTTGAAAGAACATTTTATAATACTTTTCAAATTAATTAAAAGGCTCTTTTCGTAAACTTAGTTACTGCTTTCAATTAACTGGAACAGCTAGGTATTTTAGAAAAGATACGATCGAATGTTATATGTTTACGCACTAAAGTCTTTGTTCGTAATAGCAGCCAATTAAAAAATGACCTCCACAACATAGCTGTGAAGGTCATTTTTTATTTGTTACGACAATCCTGGATATTTTTGCTGACGTAATGCTTCATACACAAGAATTGCTGCTGTATTTGATAAGTTTAAAGAACGCACATTATCATTCATCGGTAAACGTAAACAATAGTCCATGTTGTTTTTAATTAAGTCATCTGGTAAACCATTCGTTTCACGACCAAATACGAAAAAATGATCAGTATCTTGACCACTATAGTCAAAGTCTGTATGTGCCTTTTTACCGAATTTTGTAATAAAATAAAAGTGTCCATTCTCATGCTTATCAAAAATTTCTTGTAATGAGTCGTAATAATGAATATTTACAAATTGCCAATAGTCTAGTCCTGCCCGACGAAGCATCTTATCATCAGTTGAAAACCCTAATGGGCGGATTAAATGTAATGTCGTATCAGTTGCAGCACATGTGCGAGCAATATTTCCTGTATTAGCTGGTATTTCTGGTTGATATAGTACAACATGTATTCCCAAAATTATCTCACCTCAAACATAAAATTCTATATTATTATATCAAATTTTTGTATAATCAGCTGTCGTCAACAATATGAAAAAATTTATATTTAATGTTAGGGGTATAAGCAGTAGAATCCTCATATGACCAGTATCTCATTCTACTATTCTCCGTATGTGCATTGACCAAAGGATAACTTTCTTTGTCTTTTGCAACTACTATCGTCGTATGATCGAATTTTCCATCACCCTCAAAATCGTAGCATATAATATCTCCTTGTGATAAAGCCTTTGCAGATTCAACCTCAACTGCACGTAAATCTGCATTTGAACCGGATAAATACCACCTTAATGAATGTGCTACAGACCAACTATAGCTCCAACTATTCCCCGCCATCCACCACCCATTTGAACGATTAGGATATCCAACCAAAGGAGCACCACCTGCATGCAAACATTGTGATACAAAATTTGTACAATCTACTTCAAATTTTTTATACTTTACATTATAACTGTTCCACCAAGTCTCAGCATATCGAACAGCTTCTAGCCGATCATATTGAAATGATTTTCTCGGTGCTTCAGATTGATTCCTATCCAAAGGTACATGTTCTTGCATACTTACAAAATTATTGTCTTCACAATCATTAATAAGATCATTTAACAGAAAGGAAGCAATTCTATGTTCACAAATCTCTTCAATGTAAAAAAAATCTCCCTGTTTCATTAAACTTCTATAATGTAAGACATAATTAATACTCGTACTGCCAGCAATTTGTTTCTTCCCAAGTACTTTTCCTTTGACATTACATTTTAACACTTCTACTGATCGCTTATTACAAAGAGCTTGTTTTCTCATGAGAGCTTGTTGTTCTTTTTCACTAAGAACATTGAATTTCGTGCTACTTTTATTTACATAGCAATCAATCCTATCTTTCACTAAAAAATGAATGCTCTGTTTCAAATAATCACCACCTATAAGCCTTCATTACTACCATATGTGGTGAAGTATAAATTATTAGCCCGATAACAAAAAAGTAAATAACTGTATTACTTTATGAAAGAGAACAGAATAATTTTTCGTATTCATTTAAAACATCTGGATCATTCTCTTGTTCTTTAGTTTTATTAAGTTGTGACAAAATATCATGTTTTGCAATTTTTCCTAATGCCCATACTGCAGTCCCACGTATTACAGGACGTGGATCATCAGTAACTAGCTTTAATAAATCCGGAATTGCAGATTCATCCTTAAAATGTGCTAGCGCAATGATAGCATTTCTCTGAATTGGTTTTTTCCCTCTCCAAGATCCAGATACATGGCCGAATTTTTCTCTAAACTCTCTGTTACTTATTTGTAATAAGGGCTTTAATAGTGGCTTTGCTATTTCTGGGTCTGGTTCCATTTCTAAATGAAAGTGAGAGTCCTTTCCTTTATTTTCTGGACAAACCATTTGACATGTATCACATCCATATAGACGATTACCAATTTTCATGCGATACTCATCATCTAAAAATCCTTTAGTTTGGGTTAAGAAGGCAATACATTTTGATGAATCCAACTGCCCACCTTGAACTAATGCTCCGGTCGGGCATGCTTCTACGCACTTATTACAAGATCCACAACGTTCTTCTATTGGTTGATCAGGTACAAATGGAATATTTGTTATTAATTCACCTAGATAAACAAATGAACCAAACTCTGGTGTAATAACTGCACAGTTCTTCCCACTCCAGCCAATTCCAGCTCGCTCAGCTACTGCACGGTCAGATAATTCTCCTGTATCTACCATAGACTTACACTCTACATTAGGTACCCTTTCTTTAATAAAGTTTTCTAGCTTTAACAAACGCTCCCTTAAAATATGGTGGTAATCTTTGCCCCATGAAGCTCTACAAAAAATTCCTCTACGTTCATCTTTCGTACTTCGAGGTGCATTTGTCATTTTTGAAGGGTACGCTAGCGCAATGGATATTATTGAATTTGCTTCTGATAATAATATTCTTGGATTCGTCCTTTTTTCAATGTCACTCTCTTCAAATCCCGATTGGTATCCAAGCATTTGTTGTTCTTGTAATCGTTCTTTTAATTGGGAAAACACGTTGGAGCTTGCAAAACCAATTTTGTCTATTCCTATGGAATGTGCATAATTTATTATTTCATCCTTTAAAGCTTGGATATTCATTAATAATACCTCCTTCCCCATTGTTATATATATATAATTCCCTTTATTTTTAAAAACAGTTCATACACATAAACAAATCTAATACCACCATACTAACTTATTGTAAAATAAAAACGCAATGCTTCGTTTTCTTTGAACGAAACACTGCGTTGTGATTAGTATGTATGGAGCGGGTGATGAGAATCGAACTCACGACATCAGCTTGGAAGGCTGAGGTTTTACCACTAAACTACACCCGCATATGAAGTTGTAATACCGGTGGTCGGGGTCGAACCGACACTCCCGAAGGAACACGATTTTGAGTCGTGCGCGTCTGCCAATTCCGCCACACCGGCATGATGACGGGCTTTAGCCCCTCTTAATGTGCGTATGATTCGATCTATGTTCGCACGACCACGTCGTACTAGCGATCATCGCACGCCATTGCGTCACGACCTTGGTCGTGCGCGTCTGAGTAATATATTATCACGGTCGGCTATTTCCGTCAACATATTTCGCTATAATTTTTTTCATTCGTCATATACGTCCACTTCAACGCCCACCACTTCGCTAAATTTAACTCGCTTAAATCCCGTACTCGTTTCAACAACGTACTGCCTCGCCTTATCATCAATAAAATGTACTTCTCCAATTACTGTCGAAATAACACCGTCATGCCACGTCTTGAACTTAACGGTATAATGATACTCCATCGCTAAGCAAATTCGTTCTTCCCATTCGGTTAACATATATTCGTCAACTGTCGGTCTTTCAACGTGGTAATACGCCCGTTCAGCCTCGCGCTTAAATTTTCCTTGTTCGGGCGTCTGAAATGCTGGCGCCCATTTAATGATTCCTCGGTCTTTTATCGCCATCATTAATCGCCTCCATAACGATATTATAACCGAACATTTGTTTGTTATTCAGCTGTTCGATTCGTCACAATATTATTAGCGAAATATTCAGAATTAATATATCAATAAAATTAACGGAGGTTGTACACATGCAAAAAGGCGAAAGGGAATTTACACATACTGTTGTAAGAGCAATTATGAGACGAGATATGACGAGTTCCTTCATATTATATATGCGTAATAATTTACTAAACTATCGAATTGTAAAAAATGGAGCCGACCCCTATCTAAATGACGCTTATATCATTTGCGTTATAAATCCATAATTAATCGCGGACTTCCATTTTAAAGCCGGTGGTACGGATGATTTGGCGAGACAGTGGGCGAAGAATGCGATTAAGGACGTGATTGAGCACGGAAAAAAGAAGGCGAGTGTGGTTTACAGGAGGGAGTTTCGATGAATTTGCGATGATTAGTTATTATTCCAAACAACGGCAAGCCTACGCACATACATAATATGTAGCGAAGGAAAACTTCGCCTTGCTGAACTAGTAATTTACCCCGTTTAATTATGAACGGGGCTTTTTTAATACTCACGATAGGAATTACCGCATAGACTGTTATAAACGAATTAAGGAGGTCGGTACAAAATGGTACTGGCTTATGTTGCGAATTTCGGTGTCGGTGACAACACAGTTTCTGTCATCGATGCAAAAACACATAGCGTGACTTCTACTGTTGATGTTGGTCTCCAACCAAATTTTGTCGCTTTCACACCCGACGGAAAGCACGCTTATGTTACGAATGTAGTAAGTGAGACCATTTCTGTCATCGATGTTAAAAGGCATAATGTAATCGCTACTGTTCAGGTCGGATCCAGTCCAATGAATCTCGCTTTCACACCCGACGGAAAACTCGCTTATGTGATTAATCGATTGGGCGGTGGTAGTGTATCCGTGATTGACGTTAAAACGCACAGTGTAATCGCTACTATTCAGGTGAATGAGCCTTTTTTTGTTGCGATTACCCCTGATGGAAAACTCGCTTATGTGAGAAATGGCTTAGATGATATAGTTTTCGTCATCGATGTAAAAACGCATAGCCAGATTGCCACTGTTCAGGTAGACGACGCAAACATTGCAATTGCGCAAAATTTCAAATTTACCCCTGATGGAAAATTAGCTTATGTAATTAATTCTACTAGTGACCGCCCTTCTACAGTTTCTGTAATTGATGTAAAGACACACTCTGTTATCGCTACTATTCCCGTAGGAATTCAGGCTCATAGAACAGCCTTTACCCCTGATGGGAAAGTTGCTTATGTAACGAATATAATGAGTAGTACTGTTTCTGTCATAGATGTAAAAACGCATATTGTAATCGCTACTATAAACGTTGGAGGCAATCCCTCTGATGTAGCAATAACATCGGATGGGAAACTCGCTTATGTATCTGTTACCAGTAATAGCACTATTACAATCTTTGTTATAGATACCAAAACACACGCGATCATTTCAAATATTAACACAGGTGTGTCGGGCGGTAATTTTATATTTTTGGCATTCTCTCCCGATGAAAAACTCGCTTATTTCACAAACAATACTACTCCAGGCACAGTAACAGCCGTTGATGTTAAAACCCACTCTATCATCGCCTCCATCCCAGTTGGTTCTCGTCCGATTAATTTAGCCTTCACACCAAATTAGCCCCGCTCATTTGAACGGGGCTTTTTTTCGCGGAGGGTTTTACAGACTGTCGGCCGTAGTATTCTCCGCTAACCTATTTATTATTCGACAACGCCCGATACAACATCGTCACCACTTGCGCCCTTGTACACGCCTCGTCTAACCGTTCACCATTCGAAATCCCCATCGCTTTCGCCCACGCAACAGCTTCCGCTAATTCTTGTTCGTAGGTTATTTGCGCTGGTTCCGTTTCAACTGGCTTATACGTATGTCCAATATGCCGACAAAATGCCCGCACAACCGCCTCTGCGTAATCTTGCCAATCGTTAAGTAATTGCGCAACATCATCCTGTTTGGAATCGGCGAATCCGTACTCTACAATCGTCGTATCAACTGCGCCAGTGTCACGGTGCAAATAATAGTAGTCCCGTTTACTGTTGTACGGTAATGTTCGCGTGAATACTCGACGCATGTTCTGCCCTTCGTTTACGATTTCCTGCGCCAATAACTTCGCCAAGTCGGCTTCGGCGTAAATCGAATGAATTGTCTCAACACCATCGCCACCGCCTGCGTTTATATGATTCGATATACAATATTTAGCCCCGCTAGATTTAACGATCGATGTTCGCTCGCTTGGCGACAAATACACGTCACTATCTCGCGTCAAAGCAACCGGCACGCCTAGCGCCTTAAATCGTTCATATTGATAAAGCGATATTTTTAATACGAGGTCTTTTTCGAGCCAGTGTTGATTCGACCCGCCGCCGGGGTCTTTGCCGCCATGCCCTGCGTCAATAATTAATAGTGGTTTCATCGCTACCGCCACCCCTTTATCGTATTTATATAACTCGTATCTTTCGATAATTGAAATTAGCAATTCCGGATACTTCGGGTCACTTCTTCGATATTGAAATCGCCTGCTCCATTGCGTCAATTAAGTCGTCATGCTCACCCGTTCCATATCGTTCAAATTGTTCGAGCAACAAGGCGTGATTATTTGAAAACTGTATTCCGCCGCTTTCAATATCGGGCAACATCGCCTCGATTCGAAGCTCTTTTCGTTGGCGTTGCTGAATTTTATGAACGCGTGAATGTGCCGGGTAATTCGCATTTCTTAACGCCTCTTTCAGCTTATCAACGAAAAACTCTTGCGCCATTTGTGCCTCGGCTGCTATACCGTGGGGCTGATATTTTAGCGTCATTTCAACGATCTTTTTCATAAATACGTCGGGCTTAACGCGTTCGCCCCAGGAATCAATAAATTTTGATACTCGGTGTTGAACGCTTTCGACCCGTTGTCCCACTTCCATTTCATTAGCTTGTACAACGGCTGAACGTCCGACCAAAGCACGTCGGAACCTTCGTCCATTTCCTCACGATTGGTTTCGTAAAATGCGAGTGCGTGGTCGGCTCGGTTCGCGATGGGTAAAAAGAAAGGCGACTACTCGGCGATTGGTGTTGTTGCGATCTTGATAGATTTCGCGACATTGTTCCCATAACGCCATATTCTTCGGTTGCTCGATCATCGCACGATAAATCTTCGTCCGGAAGTCCGACCGTTTATGTAGAATGTTCATTAGTAATGCGTCGTGATGTACGGTCGTTCCCATGTAAACATACGCTGTTAACTCGCCTTTCGGGTCGCCGAGTGGCATAACAACCGATGCGAACCACTCGCGAAGTTTCTTTCGAAGTTCCGGCGTTGATGCGTTGGTGTTTGCGTCCTCTAGGTCATCGCAAATAACTAAATCAGGGCGATTTCCGTCCCAGTTACGACCACGCAAACGCTGACCGGTCGATGCTGCTTGAACTAACGCTACTCGCTCAAGTCTGTGTTGTTCGCCAACGATCGGATGCCATGCGATAAACTCACTCGAATTGTCCTTTTCGTTCCCTTGCAATTTGGGGTCGAGCAATGGGCCGAAGTCGGCGCGCAGTTTTTCGTTGTATTTCAACTGATTCGAAATCCAATCCATATTGGCGCTCGATACGTCCGGCGTTTCCGAAATAATGATGATATATTTGCGTAATCGATACACGACCTCATGAATTGGGTACGCCTTTGAAAGAAACGACGATTTAGCGTGAGATCGGGGCGCTGCGACTCCGACCTTATCATTGCGCTTGACGTATGATACTTCGTCCATTAGCCCGCAAATTTCATGGTGAAACGATGGTGCGTTTGCTAATACATTGCTCGGTGGTTCGTTTTCCCCATCGAAATCGTAACTCGGAATCCAGTTACCGGAGTTTTCCGGGTTCAAGTCTTCGCCGAAATATTCGTATGCAAAGTAGAGCAAATCACGTTCGCCACGGTGAATTCGGTTAAAACGCTCTAGCTTTTCGATTAATTCAAAGTAGTCTTGCGCAATTTCGACCGGCATATCTTCGGCTGAATTATACTCAGCGTCAATTACGTGATAATTTCGTTTATTTCTTCAATTTTGTGCTGGCGCTCATCATAATCTAGCCATTCGCCATTTTCCCACGCCATGAAATCGTCCTCCTTTCCGTTTTAGTGCACGCGAAAAAGCCCGCCGTGGATGGCGAGCTTTTTGAACATATAAATTAGCGTTATATTAGTTCTCTGTAAATGCGATAGCGACCGGATTAGTACCGACGGTAACGGTTCCGATAACGGAATGGGTTTTTACGTCAATTACGGATACGGTTGCATCGCCATTATTTACTACGTAGGCGAGTTTTCCGTCGGGTGTGAACGTGACACCTCTTGGGGTATCTCCTACTTGAACTGTCGCAATAGTTGATTGCGTTTTCGTATCAATAACTGTCACTGTGTCTCCGAATATAGTAGTTACATACACTAATTTCCCTTCTGGTGTGATAGCAATATCATTTGGTCTGTCGTTCACGTTACCAACCGGAATTGTAGCGATTACAGAATGCGTTTTAACATCGATTACCGATACGAAACCAACACCGTTTTGGTTTCCGTTTATTAAATATGCCGTTTTCCCATTTGGTGTAAATACGATCTCGCCTGGTCCCACCCCAACAGTCACAGTAGCAACTACCGAGTGAGTATTCGTATCTATGACGGACATATTTCCTGAAGAACTATTTGAAACATAGACTAGTTTCTCACCAGGTACAATAGCTAGAAGCGTAGGAAAATCTCCAACAGGAACAGTAGCAATCACATTGTGAGTCTTTGTATCAATGACTGACACACCACCCTCACCCCCGCTGAAAGCAACATAAGCTAGTTTCCCGTCAGGTGAAATAACAATACTTCGTGCCCCTATTTCAACAGCAACAGTAGCAATGACCGAGTGTGTCTTAGTGTCGATAACTGATACGTTACCTGATCCAAGGTTCGTGACATATGCTAATTTTCCATCGGGAGTAAAAACGATTGAATTTTGGGCGTTACCATTGTTATTTATCGGTATTGTAGCAATAACTGAATGTGTTTTGATATCTATTACAGATACAGTGCCCATAAAATCAATATCGCCTTTCAGAACATAAGCTAATTTACCGTTGGGCGTGATTGCTATATTATTTAGTTGATCTCCAACAGATATTGTAGAACTGACCGAGTGTGTTTTCGTGTCGATCACCGACACTGTGTCAATTCTATTTACTACGTAAGCCAGTACCATTGTACGGCCTCCTTAAATTCGTTTCTTACATTGTATGCGAGTTAAAGGCAAAGTGATTTTTTGAATCCGCATTGTTTTTCCGTCTGATAAGAGCTTTTGGATGGGGGCGCTTGGGGGTAAGCCGTTTTCCCCTTGCGACCACACTCCGATTTCTGCATATCGCTGTATACGTCATTCGTTTCTAGTTTACATAATAGCAACTATAGGAACCAACATACGATCACATGCGTTGATATGACAGCGTTCCTAACGCATGTAAATTTATCAGATATACACTACTTTATACATCGTTGATATGACGGTGTTTCTAGCGTGTTGCCTGTGCTTTATTACGCTAAAATAGTGCATACGGTAACCTTCCGTTTTAAGGCGAAAGTGTTATAGGTACCGCGCGTTAAGTTAGGCTTGCAGATGATTTATCTACATGGTTCTGTCATTCCGTTTACACCAACACTGCCTACACACGTATCCCCCACACATGTCACTTCTATTTTCGTTACATTTTCAAATGAATACAATACGTTATCATTAGCTGAATCAACTATTATCGTTTGTTCAATTCCGTTTTCAGTGAATTTTACAGTTGCTGTTCCTCCGTCCTCGTAATCTACAGCCCCGTGTAACCCGACCGGTCTACCGTTATAAAGCACCCGCGTAACTCCTGCGTCTACACGATAAAGTAAGTTGAAAAGGGCGATAATTAATTGACACGGACAATCACACGTTTTATCTTCTTTGATAGTACTTCCGCAACAAGTACTTACTTTCTTATACTGACTCATCGTTCTACCTCCGTTATCAGGTTTTAATACGATATTATATACCGTAAACCTTATCAGTGATTGGACGTAATTCACCTTCTTCGGAAAAGAACGGAATCCCCGAACCTAATCGCTTCTTATTATATATTCCCTTATGCATCATCTTCCGATTGCTTAAACCGTTCGATCTTCGCTTTCATATCCGACACACTAACTCCCTTATTAACGTCCTTAGATTCGACCTCTACTTTTTCCGTTAATAAGCCAAGACTTTGCATGAACGTCCTAAACATCGCAGCATTACCGTCATCAATAATATGCTTTGGTACCGACCACATTATATCCGGTAAGTGTTCAACGCTGTTGCGCATAACTTGCTTCTTTAATTCCTCGTTAAAAGCGTCATTGTTACGCCATTCTCTTATCGTCCGATCAGTTACGCCTACTTTTTCTGCAATTTGTTCGTAAGTTAGTCCGCCTCGTTGTGGAATTGCTAATAACGCAATAGCAGCGAGTTGTCTTTCGTGTAATCTTTTCGCCATTCTTAACGCTCTCCTTTCCGCAATACTTTGCGATTATATACCGATTTAGTAAAGTCAAAACCATTGTGCCGCCTTTCGCTTCGCTCAAGTCGTCACTGTCCATTAATACCTTTTCTCGCCGATAATTTAATAACCAGCGATAAAGGGGATAGCGACGAATGAAGTGAAACGGAATGAGTCGCGGGCTCAAAAGAGCCCATGTACTTCTACGCTTGTAACAAGATAAAGAGAAGAAAATCACCTAAAACCGACCTCACCCTTACTGCCCCAACGGTTTGACTAACTTTCAATAGGGCGGGTTTTCACCCTACGTTTTTATCGAATTTTATGTTGCGCAAACATTTTACGCACTGATTTCGTCCAATCTGTCTCGATTTTTTGGCGGAACAACAAGTCCGGATGAATCAAATATCGAACGTTCTTACCGCTCTTAGTCGTCAGTATTGCTCGTTTTCTTTGCAGTTTATTAATCGCATCCCTAACGGTATGAACGTCATGCCCGATAGCTTCCGCCAACTGTTCACGGTTTAAATGCTCGATCACTTCCGGATTCTCTTCGTTGGGATTGGCGCATAAATAGTACTCGGAATAATGAAAGAACGGCAGCGCCTTATACAATAAGCCGGTCGTACTTAAGTCCAGTCCATCAACTATTTCACTAGTTTTCACCTGGTACAACTTCGTAAATCGCTCGCCTTCCCGAACGTCGCCGATCGTATGAAAGTTAGCGCTAATGTAAAACACGTTCGAGCGTCCTTCCTTCTGAATCGAAATAACGCCCAGCGAATGTAACCGGTCTAATATATCTCGAGTGGCGTCCCTGCCTCGCTTGAATATTCGCTGAATCTCGGTTTGCTTCAACGCTAATTTGCCCTCGCCCTTAAAACGCAAAAACGGCAGCAACTTAACGATTGCTCCCGCCTCAATTAACGATAAATCTTTTATTATATTTCGAATCGGGTCGTGATAACTGGCGACCCAACGCTTGCCTACGTCAGTTATATCGTATTGCTCGGCTTCCTTGCGCTTGCGATATGCTGCAGCTTGACGGCGATTGGTTACAACGTAATCAGCTGTAACTTCTTCGCCTGTTGAACGATCGATTACTAGAATGTTAGTTATCGCTGACACCTCCGTTGTTACAAAATAAAAAAAAACCGTTAATACAACGGTTTTTTTTTGTAGTTTCTTATTTTCTATTTTCGTAAGCAAAAAGGAGTAACTCTTGTATAATATCCTCATCTCTATACATTGGAAAATCATCTAGCTTGAGGTTTATTTGATTTTTTTCTTTATCCTCTTCCTTATCCGCCTCCGTATTTTTCCGATAGACCAGTAACCCTATTCTCTCATAATGTTCAAATACCTGATTCCTTTCAGTAATAGGAACATGAAAAATAACTTTATTACCATCTGCAGTAATTGTAAAAAACTTATGTCTGAATTGTCCAGGTGATTTCTCTCGGTTGAAATTTATACCTTTTAATGACGTCGTAATTACTACATCTTCCCCTCTTGATGACATAAACGATTGAAGTACCGCAAGGATATAATCCACCTTTTTTATATGATCTTCATTAAATAGGATATTCTTAAACTCATTAGATTTTTTTAATTCGCTTACAGATTTAAACCTTACTTTATCATTCACTGACCTCCGGTAACCCATAATATTAATCCCCCTAAATTTTATTTGTTATTTAATATTATTAAAATACCTATTTTAATAAATTTATAGATTAATTATGTTTTCACTATTTTAATAGTTATGTATTCGAGAGTTACACGACGTTTTTTCGTCACCTCTGACTCTCGAAATGTCTGCGCTGCTTTCTTCGCTTCGTTGAATCGCCTTTAAACCGGCAACTTCTTCGGAAACCTCAACGTTTAATTTAACGACGATTTTTGGAGTATGTAAAAAGGACTGTTGCTATTGCCGCAGTCCTTACGTTATTTATAACAATTTCTCTAACGGCGAAAATCTTTTGTGAGCGTCGAACACATCACTACTGAATAGATTTACATAGTTACGCACCATTTCAAGCGATGTATGTCCGAGTATTTTTTGCAAAGAAAACACATCAGCGCCATTCTGTACGGCCATTTTAGCGAATGTATGGCGAAATGTATGAGGAGAACATCTTACGCCTTTAATGTTTGCCATACGACCGTATTTCGCAATTCTACACTGCAATTGACGCGAAGATAGTATTTCATCATCGATTGTAACGAACAAAAAACCGGTGTTCATATCTCCACGTATTGCTAAATACTTCTTAAGCTGACGTTTCATCGTTGTTTGAATCGGTACTAAACGCTCCTTATAACCTTTACCATTAATTCGAATTTGAGAATCTTCCCAAATAATATCTGATACGCGAATATCTGACAACTCCCGAGCTCTTACGCCCGTTTCGAGTAATAATAGTAATATCGTGTAATCTCGGAACCCCGTAAATGTATTTTGGTTAGGCTGGCGTAATAAATCGTGTATTTGCTCTCGATTGAACGTTTGCACGATCTCCTTTTTCGCTTTAACGAGTTTCAACTTGCTTACAGGGTTGTCCAACTCTGCGATCATACCTTCACGCTCAAGATAGTTAAAAAACGCTCTTATCGCACGCAAGCGTGTATTAATTGACGTTTCTTTTCGCCCCATCACTTCCATCATATATAATATAACGTTTTCTCTGAGAATTTTTAGCGTGACTTTATTTGGGCGTGTTGATAAACCTTGTTTTTCGAGCATTCCGCGAAAGGCGATTAATTCATAGTGATAATACTGTATTGTATATTCGCTAAGATTACGAATTTTACAATCGCGTAAATACATATGTAGGGACGTGTCAAAATCCTCGGGTTCCACTTCGATTTTTGGCGTACTATCTGCAAATATCTCTGTATTAATAACGTTCTTTCTACGTGCCATATCTGTTGCCTCCTCAGTTATTTTAATCTTACGCGGTAAAACAACCGAGTCGTGCGCAATGAGAACACAAAAAAGCGACGTACTATCGTACATCGCCCGTCATATCAGCGTTACGGCTAACGGAAATTGAATTTCGCATTTTGAGTCGTGCGCGTCTGCCAATTCCGCCACACCGGCAAATACTACTAAAATAATAAATGGTGCCGAGGGCCGGACTTGAACCGGCACGGTAGTCACCTACCGCAGGATTTTAAGTCCTGTGTGTCTGCCAATTCCACCACCCCGGCGACTGGATGAAAAAGGCGGCAACCGGATTTGAACCGGTGATAAAGGTTTTGCAGACCTCTGCCTTACCACTTGGCTATGCCGCCAAACTTGGAGCGGAAGACGGGATTCGAACCCGCGACCCCCACCTTGGCAAGGTGGTGTTCTACCACTGAACTACTTCCGCAAATGGCTGGGCTAGCTGGATTCGAACCAGCGCATGACGGAGTCAAAGTCCGTTGCCTTACCGCTTGGCTATAGCCCAATAAAGAACCATCTACTATAAAATATATGCACTATTTAAAAATATGTTCATTTTAAATGGGGCGACTGATGGGAATCGAACCCACGAATGTCGGAGCCACAATCCAATGCGTTAACCACTTCGCCACAGCCGCCATAAATAAATAAATAAATAAATGGCAGGGGCAGTAGGAATCGAACCCACACTGGAGGTTTTGGAGACCTCTGTTCTACCGTTAAACTATGCCCCTATAATTATAAATGGTGGAGGGGGACGGATTCGAACCGCCGAACCCTCAGGGAGCGGATTTACAGTCCGCCGCGTTTAGCCACTTCGCTACCCCTCCATATGTTTATAGATGGTGCCGGCGAGAGGACTTGAACCCCCAACCTACTGATTACAAGTCAGTTGCTCTACCAGTTGAGCTACACCGGCTTAATTCTTTTGTATAGCATATATCTTACAAATGGTGGCTCGGGACGGAATCGAACCGCCGACACAAGGATTTTCAGTCCTTTGCTCTACCGACTGAGCTACCGAGCCATTTTTTTAAATTATGGCGGTCCCGACGGGAATCGAACCCGCGATCTCCTGCGTGACAGGCAGGCATGTTAACCGCTACACCACGGGACCACATTTATTCATTGGTTGCGGGGACAGGATTTGAACCTGCGACCTTCGGGTTATGAGCCCGACGAGCTACCAGACTGCTCCACCCCGCGATAATGGGAAGTTAACTAATTTTTCTATGCGCATTGTTTGCGCCTCCGTCCCGATTTCTTCAAGCTTATTCTTAATGCTTATAAATCGGTACGCTGTTGCTACCTCAAGGAAGAGAATTCGATCGTGCTCCACCCCGCGATAATATAAATTTTAGATGTTTTTTATGGTGGAGGATGACGGGATCGAACCGCCGACCCCTTGCTTGTAAGGCAAGTGCTCTCCCAGCTGAGCTAATCCTCCGTGGTGACCCGTACGGGATTCGAACCCGTGTTACCGCCGTGAAAGGGCGGTGTCTTAACCACTTGACCAACGGGCCAATTGACATTCACAAATATTTATATTTTATAAACCAAGTGGCGGAGAGTAAGGGATTTGAACCCTTGAGACAGTGTTAACCGCCTACACGATTTCCAATCGTGCTCCTTCGACCACTCGGACAACTCTCCAAATGGCTCCACAGGCAGGATTCGAACCTGCGACCGATCGGTTAACAGCCGATAGCTCTACCACTGAGCTACTGTGGAA
>NZ_JAEUFG010000032.1 GCF_018588585.1 Bacillus sp. SM2101 | reverse complement strand
GATCCATCGACAGTAACGTTGGCACAAGGAGAAACGCAACAAATCTCAGTCGTAGCCAATATGTCAGATGGAACAACAAAAGATGTAACAAGCGAAGTAGCGTACAGTAGTGACGACGCAAGCCAAGCAGCAGTAGATGCGGCAGGTTTAATTGCGATCCCGGCAGATGCAACTGGAGGCACAGTAGCCATTACAGGAAGCTATGAAGGGCATACAGGTACAACAACAGTAACTGTCCCAGCAACAGTGCAAAGCATTACATTAGATCCATCAACAGTGACGTTGGCACAAGGAGAAACACAACAGATCACAGTCGTAGCGAATATGTCTGACGGAACGACTGTAGATGTAACGAACTTAGTGACATATAGTAGTGCAGATGAAAGCTTAGCAACAGTAGATACATCTGGTTTAGTTACAATCTCCCCAGACACGAATGGTGGTACTGTAGTAATTACAGGAAGCTACGAAGGAACAAGTGGAACTACAACAGTCACAATTCCTGAAATAGTATTAAGTATTACAGCTGATCCATCTGAAGTAACATTAAAGCCAGGAGAAAGTCAACAACTAATCGTATTAGCAGATATGTTTGACAATACGCAGGTTGATGTAACAAGCATTGTTAGCTACAGTAGTAGTGATGAATCACTTGCAATGGTGGATGTAAATGGCCTTATTTCCATTCCAGATACGGCTATTCCTGGAACGGTATATATTGATATGAGTTATGAAGGGAAAACAGTAAGAACGACAGTAACAATCCCGCAACCACCAACAGTCTCTGGAATTACATTTGAACCTGGTGAAGTGACGTTAAGTCAAGGTGATACTTTACAAGGTCAAGTGATAGCAAACATGTCTGACGGTACCCAAGTGGATGTGACAAATAGTGCAACATTTGATAGCAGTAATGAAAATATAGCAACAGTAGATGAGAATGGCTTGATTACCATTCCAGACAATGCACCAGAGGGAAGTGTATATGTTAGAGGTTATTACGGAGGTAAATCAAACTACACAATTGTCACAATAGAGCCAGGGCCAGATGCAGTAGTAAGCATAGAAGTTAACCCAACAGAAGTGACGTTAAAGCCAGGAGAAACCCAGCAGTTGCAAGTAACAGCAACAAAGGGAGACGGCTCACAAAATGATGTGACAACAAGTGTGGTGTATAGTAGTAGTAACATAAATGTAGTAGTAGATACGGCTGGACTCGTAACAATCTCAGATATGGCTGGAGCAGGTACATTCTATGTTGATATGAGCTATGAAGGTAAAACTGCAAGGACAAAGGTAATAATTCCGCAACCACCAACAGTCTCTGGCATTACATTTGAACCTGGTACAGCGACGTTAAGTCAAGGTGATACTTTACAAGGACAAGTAATAGCTAATATGTCAGATGGTACCCAATTGGATGTAACCGATAGTGCAACATTTAATAGTAGTAATGAAAATATAGCAACAGTAGATGAGAATGGCTTAATTACCATTCCAGAACATGCACCAGAAGGAAGTGCATTTGTTAGAGGTTATCACGGAGGTAAATCAACATACACAATCGTCACAGTAGTGCCAGGGCCTGATGCAGTAGTAAGCATAGAAGTTAACCCAACAGAAGTGACGTTAAAGCCAGGAGAAACCCAGCAGTTGCAAGTAACAGCAACAAAGGGAGACGGCTCACAAACTGATGTGACAGCAAGTGCGGTGTATAGTAGTAATAACGTAGGTGTAGTAGTAGATGCGGCTGGACTTATCACAATCTCAGATACGGCTGTAGCAGGCACACACTATGTTGATGTCACCTATGAAGGAAGAACAACAAGAACGACAGTGACGATTCCTCAACCACCGACAGTAACAGACATAACATTTGAGCCTGGAACAGCGACGTTAAGTCAAGGTGATACTTTACAAGGACAAGTAATAGCTAATATGTCAGATGGTACCCAAGTGGATGTAACCGATAGTGCAACATTTAATAGTAGTGATGAAAGTATAGCAGTAGTGGATGCAAATGGCGTGATTACCATTCCAGACAATGCACCAGAGGGAAGTGCATTTGTTAGAGGTTTTTATGGAGGTAAAGCAACATACACAATTGTCACAGTAGAGCTAGGGCCAGATGGCGTAGCAAGCATAGAAGTTACTCCAACAGAAGTGACGCTAAAGCCAGGAGAAACTAATCAGTTACAGGTAACAGCAACAAAGGGAGATGGCACGCAAACTGATGTAACAGCAAATGCAACATATATTAGCAGTAATATAAACCAAGCAACAGTAGATGCAAATGGTTTAATTACAGTATCAGCTACAGCAGGAGCAGGTACAGTATATATTGACATGAGCTATGAAGGAAAAACAACAAGGACGACAGTAACGATCCCACAGCCACCGACAGTTACAAGCTTAACGTTTGAGCCGAATACAGCAACGTTAAATCAAGGAGAGACATTACAAGGTCAAGTGGTAGCGAGCATGTCAGACGGTACTCAAGTGAATGTAACCGATAGTGCAACATTTAATAGTAGTGATGATAATATAGCAACAGTAGATTTAAATGGTCTGATCACTATACCGGCTACTTCACCAGGAGGAAGTGTATACATCCGAGGTTATTATGGTGGTAAATCAACATATACAATTATTACAGTCCCAATACCACCAGATCCTAGTGAAGTTACAAGTTTAATAGTTTCTCCAGACGCAGTAACGTTAAAACAAGGAGAAGTTCAGCAACTACAAGTGATAGCGACACTAGGAAATGGCACACAAATTGATGTAACGTCAAATGGAGTATACAGCAGCAGTAATATAAACCAAGCAACAGTAGACGCAAATGGTCTGATTACAGTATTAGCTACAGCAGGCGCTGGTACGGTATATATTGATGTCACCTATGAAGGAAGAACAACAAGAACGACAGTGACGATTCCACAACCACCGACAGTAACAGACATAACATTTGAGCCTGGAACAGCGACGTTAAGTCAAGGTGATACTTTACAAGGACAAGTAATAGCTAATATGTCAGATGGTACCCAAGTGGATGTAACCGGTAATGCAACATTTAATAGTAGTGATGAAAGTATAGCAGTAGTGGATGCAAATGGCTTGATTACCATTCCAGACAATGCACCAGAGGGAAGTGCATTTGTTAGAGGTTATTATGGGGGTAAATCAACATACACAATCGTGACTGTTACTAATCCACCGACTAATAGTACAAATTTAATAAATAGCCAATCTATACCGCTAAACTTAACCAAGTTTTCTAAAGGAAACATATTAACAGATAGTAACCACCAAGACTTCACATCAAGATTCGTGTTTAGAGATATGAAACCAAGCTTTACAGATTTTAATAATATCTTATCGATATTACAGCCTTCTTTTAATGGAAGTATGTATATGCGACATAGCTTTTATGATATTGAGTAGAATCATTCAATAGCATGAGTTAATACGTATGAAGGGGTTGACTCAATATGGGTCAACCCTTTTTTGTTATTATGTAAATATGTAACTTTTTGATTTTTTGGTGTCAATTTGTATGTTAACTCCGTTATGCTAGACGATGATCTTATAATTCATTCTTTTTTTATTGAAGCTATTCTTTCCTATCAACTTTTTTCCAATATTACCGATATAATGAGTAAGCAAGCGGTAAAGGGGTGAGTTTATGGATGTTAATCATATGACAACAATTGTTCCTTACACCACACCTTATATAGAAGGTCAGCAAGCTTTTAAAAATCAGAAAAATATGGAGCAGAATGTTAATAAATTATTAGAAGAAACCGTAACGTATGTTCCTAAATCTAGAATAGAAAAACTGTTTGATGAATTAAACAAATTTGTTGAATCGACAAGGACATCTATTAAGTACGAATACCATGAAGAATTAGAGGAATATTACGTCACGATTATAGATGATTTGACGAAGGAAGTAGTCCGAGAAATACCAGCAAAGAAAATACTAGATTTATATGCAGCAATGACAGATTTCATTGGTTTAATGGTTGATGAAAAAATATAACATATGGAGGTTATTAAGATGCGTATAGGTGGTTTAGCTAGTGGAATGGATATTGATCAACTCGTCAGTGATTTAATGAGAACAGAGCGTTTGCCGCTTGATAAATTAAATCAACAAAAGCAATTGTTAGAATGGCAGCGTGATGATTATCGAGAAATGAACACGCTGCTAAAGGAATTAGATACTTTTATTTTCGAAGGAATTGATCGTGAAGGTAACCTATTGTCAAAAACAACGGTAAGCTCTGATGACAGTGTTGTGACAGCCGTTGCGGATTCTTCAGCTTCGGATATTTCGACTGAGATCGAAGTGTTAAATTTAGCGAAACCAGCCACATGGATCTCTGATGGGACAGCTAATTTTATGGCTGGTACAAATCGAACGATTAGTTTATCAGTCACAAATGGCGATGGCACTGTAAGTAATAATATAACGGTCGATATCTCTGATACTGACACGTTAGATAATGTTATCAAAAAGCTTAATGATACGAAGGAGCTTGATTTAAATATTTTCCACGATTCTGAAACAAATAAAATTGTCATTACATCAAATGAACCAGGTGCACAGTCGCAAATCATGATTGACGATGCTGAGACGGAGGCGTTCTTTCAAGAAATAGGCTTTACAGCAGTTGCTGGTGCGGAACTAGGTGATACGGATGGCAATGGAGTAATTGATGGCTCAGATGCACCGATTAAAACAAGTGGGGAAGATTCAGCCTTTGTAATTAACGGTTTAAGCACAACTCGTTCATCAAATGATTTTAAAATTAACGGTGTAGCCTATACATTAAAAGGTGAAAGCCCTGGAACAACAGTAAGTATTTCCACGTCGACGGATACAGATAAAATTGTTGATACAGTTGTACAATTTGTTGCCAAATATAATGAAATCATTGATACAATAAACGGTAAGCTTTCAGAAAGTCGTAATCGTGATTATCCTCCTTTAACTAGTGAGGAAAGGCAGGGATTGAGTGAAACAGAAATTGAATTATGGGAAGCGCAAGCGAAAAGCGGCTTAATTAGGAATGACTCAATGTTATCGAGTGGTTTAAATCAATTAAGAATAGATTTATATTCTCCAGTATCTGTTGACAATGGTTCAATTATGCTCAATGATTTAGGTATTAATACTACAAAAGACTACCTAGAAAATGGGAAGCTTGAGATTGACGAATTCACATTACGTGAGAAAATTGCCGAAGATCCAGAAGCAGTTTATGAATTGTTTAATGCAGAAGGAAGCTCTCATGAATCAAAGGGACTTGCTACAAGATTACGAGATACACTTAGCACAACGATGGAACAAATCGTAGAGAAGGCAGGAAATCCACTTAAGACAGATGAACAATTCTTGATAGGGAAAAACTTAGTATCGATCGATAAACAAATCGATAGCTTCGAAGATCGATTAATTCAAATTGAAGATCGCTATTGGAGACAGTTCACTGCAATGGAGCAAGCCATCCAACGTGCAAACGAGCAATCTGCGTTTTTAGTTGAGCAATTCGGCGGTGGTTATTAATTAAAAGGAGTGCAAAAGTAATATGACTTTAAATAATCCTTATCAATCTTATCAGACAAACTCTGTTGTCACAGCGTCGCCAGGTGAGCTTACGTTAATGCTATATAATGGCTGTTTAAAATTTATTAATCTAGCTCGCAAAGCCATTCAAGAGAATAGCATTGAAGAAAAGAACACCAATCTGTTAAAGGCACAAAACATTATTAAAGAGTTAATGGGATCGTTAAACATGGATATAGAAATTTCTAAAAATATGATGACGATGTATGAATATATTCTTCATAGGCTGATTGAAGTGAACATTAACAATGATGTTGAAGCACTTACAGAAGTAGAAGGACATATAACTGAGTTTCGTGATGCATGGAAGGAAGTTATCCTTATTAATCGTCAGCAACAGCCTGACCAAGGTGGGCGAGCATAGTGGATACTGTCTCAGCGTTGCACAACGTATCTAAACAGCTGTATGACATATTACATAATGATATTCCAAAGGATGAACGTGACGGTCATATAGCAAGCATAGAGGAACTGATAACGACAAGACAGACATTAATTGACGCACTAAAGCCACCCTATAGTGTAGAAGAGAAAAGGCTGGGAGCTGAAATAGTGTCTATCAATAAGGATATCGATGAGAGATTACTGCAATTAAAAAATACAATTAAGCTCGATTTGACTGACATCAAAAAAAGAAAGCAATCTACAAACAAGTATGTTAACCCATACAGAAGTTTACTTACAGATGGTGTATTTTACGATAAACGAAAATAGGTGACACGATGGTTACACTTGATGCTGTACAGTTTGAGATGGTTAAACAATATTTTAATTTGTTAGATACGATTGAAGAAGGCTTTGATTATGTAATTTCAAGCTTTGAAAACTACGAGCAAACTGAAAGTGATCGGATTTTTGCTGATATTCATGCTGCATTTTTAAAGATTTACGAAACGAATCAATTTATGGTTCAAATCTTTCGTGAGGATGTGGATGTAGAGTCTCATATCGATCAATTCGAGGATGTAGTGCTTGAAGTGAACAAGCTTGAAGACGTCATTTTTGACGTGGCTGCAAAGCAGAGGTTAATTGTAAGCAATATTAATCCAGTCTTCATTACATGGAAGAATTCCATTCAAAGGGCGCTACGTAAGTATATTCAGCAGTAAAAAGATGTTGGTTCATTAGCATTCCCTTAACATGTATTGTTAAACAATTTGTTATGAAGAAAGAGTTCTTAGGGGTTGATCAGCTTAAAAATGATCAGTCCCTTTTTTATTGTATTAAATTCCTTTCATAAAGCAAAAAGGAAAGGTCATGATTCATAAGGATCCTTTTTTGTGCATAACAATAATTACCCTCTAAAAAATGGATTTGTAGCATGCTGAATATCGGTCGTTACGGACGAGTGTATTAATCACTTTCATCAACAACTGTAAGTCGCTTTTTCATAAGCTGGGTTTGATATAAAAATCTTTTAACTAATTTTACATACTCCCTTCTTCTAACGTCTAATTTGTAATATATCGGTTATGTATATAATGAAAATCGTCACAATTTATTCACAGTTTATTTGACGTTTAAGAAGGAAATGATAAGGGCATTGTAGAAATGTATATACATAGCTTAAGAAAACCGCTTAGCGGATTTCTAGAGATAAGAGAAGGGTATGTGGCGTATAGATTTTAAACAACTTCCACACAATCTTAACTCGAATAAGTTATAAGTTTCAAGAAAATGAGGATAAGAAGGATGGGGAATTGTAAAGTCTTATTCCTGGACTTTTTGAACATCCTTTCAAAATGGAGTTCAAAAATGAGGATAAAAAGGACGAAGAAGATCAAGGCGGTGGAGCTTTGAGTACCAGGGTGTACGTTTAAAGGGTACATGAGGATCGGAAAAGCGAACCAACGCAGATATTCACTGTCATTTTTCCCGGACTTTTTTGAACATCCTCAAGTTAACTAAAGGAGGAGTTCGTGTATGATTTACAACATTCGTGGTGAAAACATTGAAGTAACTCCAGCATTGCGTGAGTATGTTGAGAAAAAGATTGGTAAATTAGAAAGGTATTTCGATGATTCTTCAGATGCCACAGTTCATGTTAATTTAAAAGTTCATAGTGATAAGCATTCTAAAATAGAAGTAACGATTCCAATGTCTCAGCTATTGTTAAGAGCAGAGGAAAATCATGAAGATATGTATGCAGCGATTGACCTTGTGCTAGATAAACTTGAGCGTCAAATTCGCAAGCATAAAACTAAGGTGAACCGTAAGTTCCGAGATACTGGAACTCCTAAATATATGTTTACAAATGAGCCTGTAGCGATTCCTGATGAAGAAGAGGATGACTTAAAGCTTGTACGTACAAAGCGCTTTAACTTAAAGCCGATGGACAGTGAAGAAGCAATCCTGCAAATGAATATGCTCGGTCATAACTTCTACGTATTTACGAACTCAGAGACGAACCGCACAAATGTGGTTTATTTAAGAAAAGATGGCAAATACGGTTTAATTGAACCGAATTAAAAAAATTGATAAGAAAACGTTAGGTTGTTCATAACCTAGCGTTTTTTGATGGTTAATGTGAGGTATGAGTAAAGTGCTTGCTTTGTATGGAATTGCATATGATTTCTTGTATTATTGGTCTATATCTCATTGCTTTTTTATAGAAATGTTACTTTTTTAATAATATAATAGTATATGTCGAGTAACCTTATATTTGTGGTTTATGACGAGTAGGAGTTTATTGTGAGGCTTTTTAATTAATGTTAATGAATGGAGGTGAATATGATGGAGAAGATTTTATTAGAATTTATGAGCGAAATGCGGGAATTTAGAACAGAGATAAATGGACGTTTCACGAAGTTAGAAGGTGAAATGGACGAGCGTTTTACAAAAGTAGATAAGCGACTATCGAAGATTGAAAACGATGTAACGGAAATTAAGGAAGCTGTTGTAAATAACCTTTCTGAGTCAAGGAGTCATTTTAAACATATTGAACAATCTCTTCAGCAACATCACTCCATGTTTCAGTTCATGACTGATGAAATTAATAAAAAATACCGCTATTAATACGTACTACATCACCACTAACTACAAATTGTATAAATGAAAACGAAAGTAGTTGAAAACTCAATCTATATCACTTCATGAAAAAACTTCCGCACCTCTAATTTTATCCATTGATCAGTCTTAGATGTCTACAGCCTAATTATGAATGATTTACAATGAAAAACGATGTGGTTGTCACATATCCCTCTTTTAACAATTACTTTTCGTAAACTGAGTTATTTAAAAAAATGTACTTAGAAGAATGAACTAACTCTTTTTCATACAAGTTTTGTTAAGGTTTTTGAATGAAATAAAAAATATTCATATGATTCTGCCTTCTTATGCTCCCACATTCCTCCAAAATGTTGTTCACTTTGTCTCAAAATGTTAATATTAGAAATAGGATTTCTATAAGGGAAAAAACTTAGTATATACATTATTATATATCCAGTGAGAGAATGTGTCGTATTGGGTGTAACTTATATGAAAAATAGAGGAGCGTTTTGAATGCTTGGAATGATAAAGAAAGTACTTGATGGTAATAAACGTCAAATTACTAAATTGGAAAAGCTTGCAGCACAAATTGATTCATTAAGTGCAGATATGGCTAACTTAACGGATGAGCAGTTACAATCAAAAACAGCAGAATTCAAAGGTCGTTATGATAAAGGGGAAAAGCTTGATGATATGCTTGTTGAAGCCTTTGCGGTTGTTCGTGAAGCAGCAAAGCGTGTGTTAGGCTTATATCCATATAAGGTACAATTAATGGGGGGTGTTTCCCTTCATGATGGTAATATTTCTGAGATGAAAACAGGAGAAGGTAAAACATTAACAGCGACAATGCCGGTATACTTAAATGCCTTGACAGGAAAAGGTGTGCACGTTGTAACTGTCAATGAATATTTAGCAAGTCGTGATGCTCATGAGATGGGTCAGCTATATGAATTTTTAGGATTAACAGTCGGTTTGAACTTAAACGGTATGTCTCGTGAGGAAAAAATAGAGGCGTATGCAGCTGATATTACATATGCAACGAACAATGAGCTAGGGTTTGATTATTTACGTGATAATATGGTGCTATACAAAGAACAGATGGTTCAGCGACCGCTGTATTATGCGGTGATTGATGAGGTTGACTCAATTCTTATTGATGAAGCAAGAACACCTCTAATTATATCTGGTTCAGCACAAAAGTCAGCACAATTATATGTACAAGCTAATGCGTTCGTACGTACGCTAAATAAAGAATCAGATTTTATTTTCGATGAAAAATCAAAAGGTGTTCAGCTAACTGAAGAAGGCATGAATAAGGCTGAACGTGCTTTCGGTATTGATAACCTATTTGATATTACACATGTTTCATTAAATCATCATATAAATCAAGCGTTAAAAGCGCATGCTAGTATGCATAAAGACATTGATTATGTTGTTCAAGATGGCGAAGTTGTGATCGTTGATCCTTTTACGGGACGTTTGATGAAAGGCCGTCGATATAGTGAAGGTTTACATCAAGCAATTGAAGCCAAAGAAGGACTTGATATTCAAAATGAAAGCATGACACTGGCAACAGTAACGTTCCAAAACTATTTCCGTATGTATGAAAAGCTTTCGGGTATGACAGGTACGGCAAAAACAGAAGAAGAAGAGTTTAGGAATATATATAACATGCACGTTGTCGTCATCCCAACGAATAGGCCAATCGTACGTGATGATCGTGCCGATCTTATTTATAAAACGATCGAAGGGAAGTTTCGAGCAGTTGTTGAAGATATTGCCGAACGCCATCAAAAAGGGCAGCCTGTACTTGTTGGAACAGTGGCTATTGAAACTTCTGAAATTATATCTAAGTTTTTAAAGAAAAAGGGTATTCCTCATCACATCTTAAATGCGAAAAATCATGGGAAAGAGGCACAGATTATCGAAGAAGCCGGTCAACCTGGTGCGGTAACGATTGCAACGAACATGGCTGGACGTGGTACAGATATTAAACTTGGTGAAGGTGTGAAGGAAGCAGGAGGACTTTCGGTAATTGGTACAGAACGTCATGAAAGTCGCCGAATTGACAATCAATTACGTGGTCGTTCCGGTCGTCAAGGAGATCCAGGGGTGACACAATTTTATTTATCCATGGAAGATGAGCTGATGCGTCGCTTCGGATCGGACAATATGAAAGCGATGATGGAGCGACTAGGCATGGATGATACACAGCCTATTCAAAGTAAAATGGTTTCAAGAGCCGTTGAATCAGCTCAAAAACGTGTTGAAGGAAATAACTTTGATGCTCGTAAGCAGCTTTTACAATATGATGATGTATTACGTCAGCAGCGTGAAATTATATATAAACAAAGATCTGACGTCCTGTCATCAGAAAACCTTCGTGATATCGTTGAAGGTATGATTAAGTCAACGATTGAACGATCTGTTGAATTGCATACTCCGAAGGAAGAGCTTCCAGAAGAGTGGAACCTTAAAGGCATCATTGATTATACAAATGCAACGATGCTTGCTGAAGGTGATGTCTCACTTGACCAAATTAAAGGTCAGGAGCCTGAAGAAATTAGTGAGCTCATCTATGCAAAAGTAAAAGAACGTTATGATGAAAAAGAACAACAATTAGCGCCAGAGCAGATGCGTGAGTTTGAAAAAGTTATCGTTCTGCGTGCGGTTGATAGTAAATGGATGGATCATATTGACGCGATGGATCATCTTCGTCAAGGTATTCATCTTCGAGCTTATGGCCAGATTGATCCATTACGTGAGTATCAAATGGAAGGATTTTCGATGTTTGAAAATATGGTGGCTTCAGTTGAAGAGGACGTTGCTAAGTATGTGATGAAAGCGCAAATTCGAAACAACCTCCAACGTCAAGAAGTCGCAAAAGGACAGGCGGTTAATCCAAAGCAAGACGGAGAAAAGCAAAAGCGCAAACCAGTTAAAAAAGCAGTCTCCATCGGCCGAAATGACCCATGTTATTGCGGAAGTGGGAAGAAATTTAAACAGTGCCACGGCAAATAACGGGGATCTGACCCTCGATGCTATACAGAGATAAAGGTTATTTTATTCTTTACTGTGAACAAAGGTGAGTTGGAGTGGATGCTAGCTCACCTATTTTCTATGATAATTTGTTTTAATGTATTTAGATTACAGTCAAGAGGATATACATGTAAGGTAGGTAAAAATTATTATTGAGGTGGAAAATAAATGGATTTAGTTGAAATTAAGCAAGAGCTTGACAAGATGGCTACTCGTTTAGCTGATTTTAGGGGGTCTCTTTGACCTCGATACGAAGCAAGCACGAATAGATGAGTTGGAAGTATTAATGGCAGCACCATCCTTTTGGGATGATCAACAAGCGGCTCAAACTGTCATAAATGAAGCAAATGGCTTAAAAGACTTAGTTAACAAGTTCACAGCGCTAAATGAGACATTTGAAAATCTTGAAGTGACTCATGAGCTAGTCAAAGAAGAGCCAGATGATGATTTACAAAAAGAGCTTGAAAATGAATGTAAAGCATTAACGAAGGACTTAAATACATTTGAATTAGAATTGTTATTAAGTGAACCTTATGACAAAAATAATGCAATTTTAGAGCTACATCCAGGTGCGGGTGGTACTGAATCACAAGATTGGGGTTCAATGCTATTGCGTATGTACACACGTTGGGCAGAGCGAAGAGGTTACAAAGTAGAAACCTTGGATTATTTACCAGGAGACGAAGCTGGTATTAAAAGTGTCACACTGTTAATTAAAGGGCATAATGCATACGGCTATTTAAAAGCGGAAAAAGGTGTTCATCGCCTCGTTCGAATCTCACCTTTTGATTCGTCAGGTCGTCGTCATACGTCTTTCGTATCATGTGAAGTGATGCCAGAGTTTAACGAAGACATTGAAATTGATATTCGTACTGAAGATTTGAAAATAGACACGTACCGTGCAAGTGGGGCGGGTGGTCAGCACGTCAATACGACAGATTCGGCAGTAAGGATTACTCATACTCCGACGAACGTTGTTGTTACGTGCCAATCAGAGCGTTCACAAATTAAAAACCGTGATCGAGCGATGAAAATGTTAAAAGCAAAGCTCTATCAAAAGAAAATTGAAGAACAACAAGAGCAGCTTGCTGAAATTCGTGGTGAGCAAAAGGAGATCGGCTGGGGAAGTCAAATTCGTTCTTACGTATTCCATCCGTATTCTCTCGTGAAAGATCATCGTACGAATACTGAAGTAGGTAACGTACAAGGTGTGATGGATGGTGAGCTTGATTCATTCATCGATTCGTACCTTCGTTCAAAACTTAACTAAACAGATGTTGCCCCATTCTATATGAGTGGGGTTTTTGTGTACCTTATTATGAGAATAGTTTTTTGTGTTTTTACTACTTAGGCAAGTAAATCCTCCATTGGGACAGTAAACGAAAGAATACGGCAAGTAAACCCTCACATTTGAACAGTAAACGAAAGAATACGGCAAGTAAACCCTCACATTTGAACAGTAAACGAAAGAATATGGCAAGTAAAAGCCTCCATTTAGCCAATAAACCAAAAAGTTTAGCGAGTAACAGCATAAAAATGGACTATAACAAGCATGTTCAACAAAAAAATAATAGGTTTACACAATATACAGAACATTTAACCCAAACATGTAGACAATCATAACGAGTGAACAATAAATCATATTTAATCAAATCAATTTGGCACCAAAAACTACTATATATAAGTACGAGATTAAATTATTCCTCGAAACTCCCTCTTATGTCTCTCATTAAGTTCTATGCGTTAAGTATTTTTCATTTTTTACCACTTATAAGATAGTTCCTCAAACAAAAAATAAGCAATAAGTTCCTTCTATAGTTTACTCCTTTAACACGTTATATGGTTAGCATTTACACGATATTTCCACCATGCTATACTCTCATAGGCAATTAGTTAAATTGTCTACATGACTTTTAGAATTGTGTTTAAAAAGGTGGAGAAAAAAGGATGAAGAAACGAAGCCGTAAGAGTCAAGCATTGGACCCGAAAATAATCGCAACACTAGACATATGTTATATACTGATTGGATCGGCTATTGTTGCTCTTGCTTTTAACTTGTTTTTACTACCGAACAATGTTGCCTCTGGTGGGGTAAGTGGTATTAGTACGATTACTAAAGAGATGTTCGGATGGAAGCCTGCTTATGTGCAATGGGCATTCAATGTACCATTATTTATCGCTGGCGTAATATTACTTGGTCGGAAATTTGGAATGAAAACATTAATTGGTACAGTGTTTTTGCCGTTTGTTGTTTATTTATCTGAAAACCTCGAGCCTGCTACTCAAAACCCGCTATTAGGGGCATTATTTGGAGGAATGGGTGTCGGACTAGGGCTAGGAATCGTTTTTCGTGGACAAGCATCAACAGGAGGAACAGATTTAGCTGCGCAAATTTTTCATAAGTATACAGGCATTGCCCTTGGAACATGCGTCGCATTTATTGACGGTATCATTGTTATAACAGCGGCTATTGTATTTGATATTGAAAGTGGTCTATATGCAATTATCGCATTATTTGTTACGAGTAAAACGATTAATTTCATACAAGTTGGGTTAGGCTATTCAAAAATGGCAATGATTATTACAAATGAGCAAGAGGAAGTCCGTAGTAAAATATTGCATGAACTTGATCGAGGAGTGACAAAGCTCTCAGCTTTTGGGGGCTATACGGATGACGAAAAGCCAATTCTTATGTGTGTTGTGAACCAAACAGAGTTCACTAAATTGAAACAATTGGTTAAAAGCATTGATACATCAGCATTTGTCGTTGCTATGGACGCCACCGAAGTCCTTGGTGAGGGTTTTAAAAGGGCCTAAATTGGGTATAATAAAGTTATATTTTACTAATTTCAGACATGAGGGGGAATCGCAAATGAAAAAGAAATTACTTGCATTATTGATGGGTACATCTCTTGTTTTAGCTGCTTGTGGTGGTGGCGGAGATGAAGCTACAGAACCAAAAGAAGAGGCTGAAACTACACCAACTGAAGAAACAGAAACAGAAACAGGAGATACAGGTGCAGTGAATGTTGCTGCAGCAGAAGATGTTTATAAACAAAGCTGTGCTGGTTGTCACGGTGGAAATTTAGAAGGCGGATTTGGTCCACAGCTAGAGGATATTGGCAGTAAGCTTTCACAAGCAGACATTGAAGATATCATTGCGAATGGTCAAGGTTCTATGAGTGGTGGAATCATTACTGGCGATGATGCAGTAAATGTTGCAGCATGGTTAGCTGAGAAAAAATAAGTTTTTGATAACAATTAGCTTTTACATAAAAAGTCATTCCATTAACACGGTTTGACTTTTTTTATTTGTAGGAAAATCTAGCTACTGCGGACACCCCTAAACAATTACCTCCTTTATCTTTTGGATTAATTATTAACTCTATTTCTATTTTTCACCTGCTTTAGACCTAATAGTAAATAAGAAGAGTTTCTATATAAACAAATAGCAACTAAATTTACAAAGATCTTTTAATTTAGGAAAAAAGCTTTATTTTTCTATCTCTTTTGACAATGTTCACGATTAATTGAGTGAGTCTGGTGCTCTTTTTGAAATATAACTGTAATAATTTTTTGTCCTAAATAGTCTATCTTTGATGTTATAATGGATATTGTGAATGTAAAATTATTGGATTTATCCATATAATTTGTCAAAAAACAGACTAACAAGAGTGTTTTTTACATAAAATGACAAAATTTAGGTGATATTAATGATAGAAATGCAGGATGTGTATAAAACTTATCCAAACGGGGTCCTTGCGATTAACGGGATTAGTGTGAAAATTAATGAAGGTGAATTTGTATATGTCGTTGGACCTAGTGGTGCTGGGAAATCAACGTTTATTAAAATGATGTACCGTGAAGAAAGGCCTTCAAATGGTTCAATTATGATAAATGGAATCAATTTATCAAGTCTTAAAGAAAAAAAGGTTCCTTTGTTACGAAGGCATATAGGAGTTGTCTTTCAAGATTTTAAACTTCTTCCTAAGCTTACTGTATATGAAAATGTAGCATTTGCTTTAGAAGTCATTGAAGAGAATCCAAAATACATAAAACGAAGAGTGATGGGAGTATTAGATTTAGTTCGCCTGAAGCATAAGGCCCGTTTTAAGCCAGATGAATTATCTGGTGGAGAGCAGCAGCGTGTATCTATTGCCCGTTCCATCGTTAACTCTCCAAAAATAATGATAGCAGATGAACCTACGGGGAACCTTGACCCAGATACAGCGTGGGAAATCATGGACATATTTGAGGAAATTAATAATAGGGGAACGACAATTTTGATGGCGACTCATAATAGTGAGATCGTAAACAAAATTAAAAAACGAGTTATTGCAATTGAAAATGGCAAAATTGCCCGTGATGAAATGAGAGGGGACTATGGTTATGAAATTTAGTACTCTCAAAAGGCATACACGGGAAAGTGTTAAAAACCTAGGAAGAAACGGGTGGATGACCTTTGCTTCTATCAGTGCAGTGACTGTTACTTTGCTGTTAGTAGGTGTTTTCCTTGTCATTATGATGAATATGTATCACTTTACTCAATTGATAGAAGAAGATGTAGAAATACGTGTGTTCATTGATACTGTAGCTACGGGTGATGAGGTCAAGGAGTTAGAAAAGAAGATTGATAAAATAGCTGAAGTTAAATCTATTACCTTCGTATCAAAGGATGAAGAGCTTGATAGCTTAGTAGAAAGTCTCGGACCAGTTCTTGATATGCTCAAGGGTGATAATAATCCTTTATCTGATGTATACGTTGTGAAAACGAATCAACCGATTGAAGTAAACGAAGTAGCGAAAAAAATTGAAGATTTCTCAGCAGTCGCACAGGTTGATTATGGTGAAGAAGTTGTGAACAACCTATTTAAAATCTTTAATGTATCACGAAATATAGGGTTAGGTTTAGTCATAGGACTATTATTTACCGCAATGTTCCTGATCTCAAATACGATAAAAATTACGATTGTAGCACGCAGAAGTGAGATAGAGATTATGAAATTAGTTGGCGCAACTAATTCATTTATTCGCTGGCCGTTTTTCTTAGAAGGGCTATGGCTTGGAATATTAGGGGCAATTTTACCAATATCTATCATTCTAACAGCCTATTATTATTTACAAGAAAATGCACAGCCGATGCTATCTGCTGACTTTCTACAAATGCTCCCATTTTACCCATTTGCACTGCAAATCGCTTTAATACTCATTTTGATTGGTGCATGTATCGGTGTTTGGGGTAGTTTAATGTCCGTTCGAAAATTCTTAAAAGTATAGATAAAGAGATAACATAAAAAATGATCTTAGTGTGAAAGAAAGAGATAATGAAAACTCAATGTTTGGAGGAATAAGACTTTGAAGCCTTTCAAATCAAAGCTATTACTACTTGGAGTTTCAGTTACAGTTGGGCTTAGTGGACTATTAGTTACTTCGGATAACAATGCTGCTTTCGCAGTAACAACAGAAGAAATTGAAGATAAGAAAAGCGAAATTAAAAATATCCAAAGTAAGAAAAGTCAAGTTACTGGTGAAATTACTGATGCAGAAAAGGAAGTTGAAGAATTACAACGGGAACAAGCTGTGTTACTTGATGAAATTAGACGTTTAGATATTGCCGTAGCAGAAACAAATGAACAAATTATTGCAAAGCAAGCTGAAATTGAACAGAAAAAGGAAGAAATTGAAGTATTAAAAGGTAAAATAGCTGATTTGAAAGAACGAATTGAAGCAAGAGATGAGCTTATAAAAAATCGTGCTCGTTCCTTACAAGAAGGAGGAGGAGCAGTTAGCTACTTAGAAGTTTTGCTTGGTGCAAAAGACTTTGGTGATTTCATAGGACGAATGAGTGCTGTAGCTAAAATTGTTAAAGCTGATAAAGAGATTTTACGTGCTCATGAAGCGGACAAGCAGTTGAAGGAAGAAGAGGAAGCCAATCTTACACAACAGAAGGAAGAATTAGAAGTAAAACTAGGTGAACTAGAAACATTACAGGCTGAGCTAGAGCGACAATCACAAGAAAAAGAAGTGTTTATGGAACAGCTAAAGGATAAAGAGGAAGAGCTAGAAAGAGAGATTCTTTCAAAAGAGGAAGAACAAGCGATTCTTGCAAAGCAAGAGCAGGCAGCAAAAAACCTGCTAAAAGCATTGGAGGAAGAGAAAAAGCGTGAAGAGCAAGCGAGGCAGAATGGTGGCTCTGCAGGATCAGGGACATTTATTAAACCAGCCGCAGGATCATATACATCTGGCTATGGGGCACGCTGGGGTACAACTCACTTTGGAGTAGATATTGCAAAACGCGGAACAGTACCTATTGTAGCATCAGCTACAGGTGTTGTATTCAGATCCTATTATTCTACTAGCTATGGTAATGTTGTATTTCTATTGCATGATATTGATGGACAAACCTATACGACTGTTTACGCACATATGAGTAGTCGAGCAGTTTCAGAAGGACAAGTTGTAACCCAAGGACAGCAAATTGGTTTGATGGGTAATACTGGGTTTTCCTTTGGTCAGCATCTTCATTTTGAAATACATAAAGGCTATTGGAATGCATCAAAATCAAATGCCGTAAACCCTAGAGACTATATTAACTAAGGATTTTTCATACAAACATTCACAACGTAAAATGTTAGAAAAATAATAGGAAGCATATAAACCTTAAACTAGCTGTTATGTTTTTACAATAACAGCAAAGCTTATGAATGTACCTTCCCTATATATGATGTTCAGACTTCCGTATAACAGAATTTATTGAATACCTTGAGGTAGTCTGTGTAGAAAGACCGTAAGTGCTCATGTACTTACGGTCTTTCTTTAGCATTGCTTTTTAGTATACATCATTTGTAGATTCATATAGAATAAGAAACAAGCGGTAAGCTTCATTACAAAAAAACAAGTCAACATGGGTACAATATACCCTATTCGTATGGGCTGAAAGTCTTGGTTTAAATGTGCTTTATTTATAATTTCTTCAGTTAGTTCCAGCCTATATTTAGTGGAATCAGCATTTTAGATTTGGTTAGCTTAAAAGACGATTTCATCTGGTTCCTTCAAAAGCACAGCCTTCAATAGAAATGACTTCAGTATTTGATGGTAGTTATAGTGGTGACAAGGGCATTGAAGAGGTGTAGCTATTAAGGTGTAGATAAAATGCAAAGGAGTGAAAAATTTGTCTCAAGCGATAAGTAATAATAAGCTTTTACAAGCAAAGAATGTTATGGAACTACAAAAAAAAGAAATGACTGAATTTTTAAATAATGCTGATAACATTGTCGAATCATCCAATAACCTAACGTACCTTTCAAACGATATTAATAATCAAGTGAATGAGGCATCTCAGTATGCTGAAGATGGCACTCAAACAGTAGTCCGTACTGTAGAAGAGATGAACAGTATTCAACAAGCCTCTACGGAGTTATTAATAAAGGTTGAAACATTAACTGGATTATCTCATCATTTAACTGAAATGATTAAATCGTTACAAAATATTTCTTCGCAGACGAATCTATTAGCTTTAAATGCCTCCATAGAAGCAGCCCGTGCCGGTGATGCAGGGAGAGGGTTTGATGTTGTCGCAAAAGAAATTCGTAAGCTATCTGAAGAGAGCGCCAAAGCAACAAAACAGGCGCAAACTTCAATTTCATCCATCTTATCTGAGATTCAAGATATTAGCGATCTTTCAAAGGATGGACAACATAAAATAGGAACAGGGATTCAAAGTGTTCAAACGTCAAAAGAGCTATTCGATTCAATCCACTCAGCGATCTCAGTTGTAGCTAACCAAAAAGAAGAGCTAAGGAATGTAACTGAAGAGATCAATCAAATGAGTCAAAAGGCTAACACGATAAGTCAAAGTATATCTGAAAATAGAAAAGTTATTGCAATAGGTTTAGATTCAGCTATAAGCGTACATAGTTAACTAGCGATTAGAAAACTGAGCAGTACATAAGGTGATGGACCGTATCGGTTAATGACGGTTCTCATGCTGTGTATACATACAACAGGCATATTTAACATGGTCCATTAAGCAATTGCTACCACCATTTTCTCAAATAATATCCATTTGTTAGAAAAAATATATGTACGATAAGGATGCTCAGTGACAGTGAAAACATTGAATGGTCTATCATAAATGATCGATATATATTTAAGATAATAAATCCATATAAACTAATTGTGCCGATCTTTTGATATTGCTCGGTTTTCTCCATATACAAATGCATGTCCTTTTTTAATAAAAGCAATACATTGCACAAAAAAGTTATTGTTTAGAGGTTTGAGCGTGATGTTCTGTATTTGTATGTAAATATATGGATTAATTACGATAGGATTTGAAAAAAGGGTTGGAAAGCTTTAAACTATATATAACGACATAAAATGAAATAGTTATTCATATAGTTGCTGTAAAGGCATCGCACTACTATCGTGTGATGCCTTTGCTACAATGTTTTCATAAATATGTAAGATCATACGTTATTTTGGTTACGCTTAATAGTGTGTGTTCAAATGGAAAGTTGGACATCATGATATAATAGTGAGTGCGAAGTTAAGGGGGAACGTTGTTGTGAGTCGAAAAACAGCAGTAATTTTGATTGTTATATCGATGCTACTAGGAGCTGGAGGTACTTACGCTGGAGTAAAGTATATTGATGATGATCAACCAGTCATTCAGTCGGACCAGTTGACTAGTGTAGAAGACAAAGCTGTTCAGCAAGAGGTCACCAATGATGAAGAGGATTTTACAAAAGTTGAAGAAGTGTTTGAATTAATTAAAAATCGTTATGTAGAACAAATTGATGACTCAGAGTTGATTGAAGGAGCCATCGAAGGCATGATTGAAACGTTAGAAGATCCGTTTTCATCATATATGGATAAGGAGACAGCTGACCAATTTAATCAGTCACTTTCATCGTCATTTGAAGGAATTGGTGCAGAGGTAAGTATGGAAGATGGCATTCTTACAATTGTAACACCCTTTAAAAATTCTCCTGCCGAAAAAGCAGGGCTAAAGTCTAAAGATAAAGTTATTACAGTAGACGGTGAAAGTATAGAAGGCTTGGATCTTTTTGAAGCAGTGTTAAAAATTCGTGGAGAAAAAGGTACGACCGTCGTTTTAGAAGTGATTCGAGAAGGTGTTTCTGACACAATAACTTTTGACGTTGTGAGAGATGAAATACCTATTGAAACAGTCTATTCATCTGTGAAAGAATACGCTGGGAAAAGCTTAGGATATATTCAAATTACTTCTTTTTCTGAAGACACGGATGAAGATTTTGAGCAACAGCTAGACAAGCTTGAAAAACAAAATATAGATGGTCTTGTTGTTGATGTTCGTGGTAATGGTGGAGGTTATTTAGATAGTGTCGAGAAAATGTTAAAACAATTAGTTACTAAAGATAAGCCATATGTACAAATTGAAGACCGCAATGGTGAGAAGCTACGTAGTTCTTCATCATTAAAGGAACAGAAGCCATATCCAATCGTAGCTCTAATTAATGAAGGTAGTGCCTCTGCATCAGAAATCTTTGCTGTGGCGTTAAAAGAAGCAGGTGGTTACGATATTATAGGTGAAACATCATTCGGAAAAGGAACAGTTCAACAGGCGATTCCGATGGATGATGGTAGCAGTGTAAAGCTTACACAATTTAAATGGTTAACACCAGATGGAAACTGGATTCATGAAAAAGGTGTGGAGCCAACTATTGAAGTGAAGCAACCAGCTTATTTTTACACAAATCCAATCCAGTTTGAAGAAGATTTAACCTATGATATGAATTCTGAACACATTAAAAATATTCAAATCATGTTAAAAGGACTCGGCTTCGACCCAGGCCGTGAAGACGGCTATTTCGGGAAAGAAACTGAAACAGCTGTATCGAAGTTTCAGCAAGCGAATAACCTTGAAGCCACAGGAGTTATAAATCAAGAAACAGCAACACAAATAGAAGATAGAATTATTGAGGAAATCGGTAAAGAAGAAAATGACGCTCAATTAAAGGCAGCATTGGAACAACTGACAAAATAAGTTGCAAAAAGGTCTGACATTACCATTGAATTCTGTATAAAAATCTTTTTAGAGATGTTATACAGGACATGATTGTGTGACAGACCTTTTTCCTTTATATTTATATCCCTGTTTCTTCATGTGAATTTTTGTAGTAGACAAGATTGTCAGTCCACTCATCGAATTCATAGATAAAGCCTTTCCTTATACATTCAAACTCCATACCTACACTTTTGGCTAATTGAATGGATGGTGCATTATCAATATTAATATGAGCTTCAATACGATGGAATTTTAATTCTCTGAAGGCAATATTAAGTCCTTCATTTACAGCCTCTTTACCATAGCCTTTCCGCCAATGATGATTATGAACCGTATAACCAATCCTTCCCCATTGAAAATGATCTCTTGCTAAAGTGGAAAAATCAATCATTCCTACATGTGTACCTGCTTCTTTCAGGAAAATGCCAAATATGTACACTTGATCATTCAATGCTAATTCTTGATGCTTTTCTACTAAGTTGTTAAACCACTCTCGTGTACACATACTCATATCAATTTTTCCTTCGTCATGCCTATGTTGAGATTGGAGTCTATTGTTAAATTCGTTAAGCCAGTTTTCGTAATCTTCTTGTGCTAATGGTCTTATGACTAATCTTGTTGATTCTGAAGCTGTATTAAATTGCTGCAAATAAACACCCCTAAATACTTTATAGTTATTTTTAATACTTAGATATACAACTAGTGCTCTTGTCGCAAACTTTGTTACTACTGTTATCAAATTAGTTTCAAAAATGTGGTTTTATATTGTTAGCTATCGATGTACAGAAGAAAAGATGCCATGAACTCTAGTTGTTTATTTCTTAATGCGAAAACATCCTTTATAAAACGCTTATAAAACTTTATGTAACTAATTTACTTTAGTAAACAAAGAGGTATAACGATCTAACTCATTTGCTAGATCACACACACAATCATGTGAAATACTAAATAAATTCGTATTTGATGTAATAGTCATAGGTGTAAATTGTGTAAACACATCATATCATGAAAGGCCATGCAGAGGTTGATATTGAACGTATCCTTTTTTCCAACAATTTGATAAAATAATAGATAACTAATTGTACGTATTTCATAGATAATTGAGGGGGTGGCTTAGTGGTAGAAGAATGGGTATTAGAGTTCCTTAAAGCGATTGGTCGTTTTTTCCTTCATCCATTAACATATTATTTTATTGCATATACATTACTAATCGGCTTTATCCGTGTGAAGAAAGAACGTCGTGATTTCCATGTTCGTATTTATGATTCTTTTCTTGAGCTTCGATCCTTATTTTCAGTCGGTCTATTTGCCGGAGCAATTCTTTCAATCGTCACAATCGGGGTAGGAATTGTTCTAACACTAGAGACTATTGTTATTGTTGCAATTATTACTTTGATATTAAGCTTTATGATCACACCTAGATTGTTAACACCAGCAAATGTGTTAGGTTTAACATTCTTTTCTTTAATATTATTACCGAAATTAGACTTGAATAATTTTGCTATGTTGTCATTTTCGTCAGACCAGTTGTGGACAAGCTTGTCAGGATTGGCCATTCTACTCGCATTATTTATGATAATGGAAGGTTTTTTAATATGGAAAAAAGGTGGGGTAGGGACGTCGCCTTATTTGAAAAAAAGTAAGCGTGGACTACAAGTAGGGGCACATAAAGCACAACGAATTTGGATGTTGCCTGTACTATTTCTATTGCCGGGTGAAGTTATTACTACTCAAATACCTTGGTGGCCTGTCTTTTCCATAGGACAAACTGAGTATGCGTTATGTTTCGTTCCTTTTGTCATCGGTTTTTCAATGCATATTCAAGGTATGCATCCATCTGAAATGATCCAACAAACAGGAAAACGCGTTTTATTGCTCAGTTTGATTGTAGCTATTGCTGCTATTAGTAGTATTTGGTTACCTGTATTTGCAACGATTGCTGTATTCATTGCGATATTAGGAAGAGAAATGATTGCCATTCAACAACGGTTGAAAGATGACTCCTATCCTTTTTATTTTTCGCAGCGTGATCACGGTCTTGTTGTGTTAGCTATTATCTCCCAGTCTCCAGCAGAAAAAATGGCAATTCAAGTTGGAGAAATGATTACGAAAGTGAATGGTGTAACTGTTCGATCAGTAGAAGAATTTTACGAAGCTATACAAAAAAATAGTGCTTTCTGTAAGCTTGAAGTCATTGATGTGAATGGTCAGGTACGCTTTACACAAAGAGCGTTATACGATGGCGAGCATCATGAACTAGGCATACTATTCGTCCAAGATGATAAGAAATGGGATAATGAAGCGGTATAAAATTGAAATAGGGGTTCACTCGCCATTTATTTATATATCATATGACTGTTGAGTATTCTTCTATTTTAGGAACTATAGCAACAAAGTTTACGAAAAGAGGGGCGTTAATAGACGCTCCTCTTTACATTAATTGCATTGTGGTCATACAAGTTTGATCTGTTTTATAAGTAGAAAAATTGTTTTCTGCCATTTTTCCGTCATGAGTTATTCTAACTTCGTATTCTTTGTCACGCGGTAACCACATATCAATAAAGCCATTTTCTCCAGAAACCATTGTTTCCTCAATAATAATATTTCCTGATGCATCTACGATTACAACATCAAATTGCTCATTTGCTAGTTCACCTTGGCAGCCTGTCAAGCTATGGTTTGTACATGGATGTGTATTCTTTACATATGGTGCAATTGAAACAAAGAATTCATCATCTGGTAAATCATACTCACGTTTCTCTCCGCTAGTTTCCTCTACAATGAGTTGCTCAGATGTAATAGATGCATTCTCTGCGTCAATGTTACCAATACTGTAGTCATTTACTAAATCTTTAATAGACTGTGGATCCATTTCTTGTTGAGATTGTGTCTGTGTATTTTCTTCACTGCAGCCTACTAACAAAAACGCAGTTGAGAGGACTACAAATACACTTTTCAATTTCATTAATATCCACTCCTTATTAGTTTCTACATGGTATTATACAGTATTTACTGTTAATTAGATAAAAAGCAAAATGGTTATCACTAAAATGTCATAATTCGTTTCTCGATGCTTTAAAAATGGTGAGTAAGAATGAGCTATATGTAGTCTATTACGAGGGACATAACACTTATTGCTATACGAACAAGGCAAGAAAGTTAGCAATTAGAACTAAGTGTCAGCCACGTATTCTGTTTGTCAATTGGGAATTAGCTACATTCAGTATATATGCAATATCTTCGTGTATTTAGTTGGATGTTAACAAAATGTTTTAAGAATCTGCAAAGTTTCTCAATTTATTTTTAAGATAATAACAGTAAATAAATGAAGGAGGGAAAAAGTATGAAAAACAAAATAATGGTCGGCATACTAACTGCAAGCTTAGCAATTGGAGCTGGTACTACTGCTTTAGCAAATGGAGGTCAATCAAGTAATTTCATGATTAATGACGATAAGATGAATAACATGGGTTGGAACGAAAATAACTTTGAATGGACTGAAATGAAAGAATACATGGAGGAAGTACATCCTGATCTCGGGGAAGAGGATTTACAAGAAATGTATAATTCTTGTCATGGTGAAAGCTCAGAGGCATTAACAAATTCAACATTATAATAGTAACACATTCTAATCGTAAGTCGATTTCTTAGCTCTGGGTCATAAGTAGATGATGTAGATAACTGAAACAATCCTTTAGTAGGGTTTAAGTAGTAGCTAAATGCTATGTGCTTATATGTTAGATACATTCAGTGCGAAAACAGCCACATGTATAGAAGGTTGAGTACAAATTGTTGTTATTTACTATGAAAAAGGGCGTAACCTCATTACTTAGGTATACGCCTCTTTTTTGATAATAATTGTTAATTTTGCAGAAAAAGTTCACGGATTGATGAATGGAGACATTACTAATTTCTTTAATAACAGAATCCATTTCATTGGCATTATTGTTCAATGTTCATTGAGTTTATTACAAGACACTCACACTCAAGTTTGACTGTTTTTATCTTTACTACTTGTATTCGTTTGTTGTTTATAAAAGCTTGTTGTAATTACATAGCCTAGAAAAATAATTGCATACAGACTAAGATTATTTTTCCAGCTAAAAGCCTGTAAATCAAAAAAGATAGAATATCCAGGTACGTAAAAGTAACTTATTATTATAATCAACACTGCAGGGATTCCTAGAAATTTTTCACTGGCTATGTTGGCTAGCGGTATTTGTCCATAGATTACTTTATTGTCCAAATTAGCACGGTTACTATCCAGATAGCGGCTTTTACTATCCAAATAACTGCTTTTACTATCGAAAAATGATCTTTTACTATCCAAAAAGCTGCGTTTACTATCGAAAATGATCTTTTACTATCCAAATAACTGCTTTTACTATCGAAAAATGATCTTTTACTATCCAAATAGCTACTTTTACTATCGAAAAATGATCTTTTACTATCCAAATATCTGCGTTTACTATCGAAAAATGCCCTTTTACTATCCAAATACTTGATTTTACTATCCAAAAAGCTGCTATACTATCTAAAAATCACCTTTTACTAACCGAATATCTGCTTTTACTATCCAACTACAAAAAAAGAGGCTTCTCTTCGCGAGAAAAATTGAGAAGCCGCTCTATATCTCTTCAATCCAAGTAAATGTGACTATTTGCTCGTCAACATCGAAGGTAGTGACCTCCCCGTCGTGTCTCTAATTGCTTTTTTAGAAAGATTTACACTAGGATTTTAAACGTTCACCACAGTAACATTAGTCAATTCCAACGAGTTTTTTATATTCATTTATCGTCATTCCAGGAGGAACATTCAAGCGGTTCAATAGGTGTGGATCATCACCTTTTTTTACATAGCCTCGTTTAGTTGTAAAAGCCATTTTAAACCCTTCCTCTTTCACAACTTTTACTATATCTTTATTATATTTGCCAAAAGGATAAGCAAAGTAATCTGTCTCCAAGATTGATTTATTCAATCGTAAATCTTCTTGTACTTCTTCAAGAGGCTTAGCGACTAAGTGACTTGTTTGTCCTTTTAGCCGATGCATATTATGTGTATGAGCGGAAACGGAAAAAACATCTCTCATGTTATCAATTATTTGAGTACTCAAATATTGAAATTTTGTAGCTTTTGGATTATATGGTGCCCCTTCATTCGGAGTACGGCCAGTTATAATAAATAAATTTCCAAGTTGTTTATTGGTTTTTAATACTGGATAAGCATATTCATTAACAGACTGTAGCCCATCATCAAATGTCAACGCGACGACTTTTCCAGGTAAATTCGTCGTACCATTTAGATAACCTTCTAAATCTGTGAGTGTAATAGTTTCAACTTCTTCCTCAGCTAATATAGTCATTTGCTGAGAAAATTCATGCGGAGGAATGATATTGAGATTACCAGGGTAAAGATTGTCTTCATCGTATGAAAAATGGTGGTACATTAATATTGGAATCCCATCATCAAGTTCTACGTCTGACTTTTTTACATAGCCGACCTTACCTGCTACCTTCACTTCATAATAATCGTTTGACTCAGACATGATAGGATATCTTAAGTTTTGAGCAATCGTTGCGATAGGATGAAGAGAATCTGATGGTTGTTCAAATATATTTGTTTCTTTAATCGTAATAAACATATCGTTTGTGTTTTTGGTAGACTTCAATCTGTATGGTTCTTCATTAACAATGACATCTGTTTTTTTTACATATCCATTTCCGTTACCAAAGGAAATTTGCCACCATTCATTGCTATAATCACGTAGTATCTCGAATGTATGTCCATTTTGTAAATACCCTACAATGGTGAATTCTTCCTTCCTATTATCGTATACAGGAGTAAAAGCGCTATTAGGCTCTAATTCTAGTATGCTTGTTTGTTGACTTGCTTTTGTAGGTGTGTAATTAATACTCATAGCAGATTGAACAATGCCAATAACGAATGCAAAAAGCAAAAACAATCCTGCCATGACACTTAAAGACTTAAAAATCATTTTATACCTTTTCATATTTTCCCCTTGTTCCAATGATGATTGATTATTATTACTAATAATGGAAGATAGAATGCTATAGTCACATATTATACAATTAATAAAATTTGAGAGCTATAAGTAAATGAGCACATTACTTAGTAACTAATCTTTGTTGATATTAGTATAGATGTCTAATTCATTTCAATGGTATGTATATCCAATCGTAGTTTAGTAGCTAGGTTATTGTGAAGAGGGAATAATTACATTTTTTGTGTATGATATTTAGGTGGAAGGAGGTAATGAGTTTAGTTGTTATTTGTAGGCTGTTTTCGCATAAACTGTTGTTATTCGTACTAAGGTCTTAACACGTATAAATATAGAGTTAGTGACAGCCTTTCTTCTGCAAATCAAAGTATACCAAACCACTGCATGCGGTTGAAAATATGTGAATAAAAGCAATATATTATACGAAAATAGCCTTTTGTAAAAGCTCTTTTCACAATCTTTCTTATTATTCTATTAAAGTTAGGGTAACTAAAAATGTTCGATTAGTATTATTTTTTAAGCTGTAGAAGCAATCCTATAACAGCCTAATTTTTTTATTATACTGTTGTCGACATGATATAGAGGCTTTCTTACGTGAAATGATAACAAGCGCTAGGGAAATCTCCCAGCGCTAGTAGTTTTACCGTTGTCCTACTTGTTATGAAGAAGCTGCTTTATTCGATTTTGGAAAGACTGAATATGATAGTGAGATCACCGCATCAAGTGTTAGAATGATCATCCAAATTCTGCTTAGGTTATTTACAATTGCGTTGTTAAAAGGGAAAGTAGCATTTTTATTGTTAAGCCAAACTGTAAATAGTTGTTCGATGCTGTTAATATTAACAATTTCTTCTGACAAACCGTAAGAAATGAATAATATGAAATGTACAATAGCAAAGATAAGAAAGTGAGAAAAAAATTGTTTTCGTTGATTTTTGGCATGAGCTTTACCATATAGTACTTTAGCTGGTTTAGCTTGAGGGATAGGTTCTCCTTTCCAAAGAGCAACTTTTTGTTGAATAATAGTATCTAACTTTTGTGCATCTGCTTTACCGTATGTGAGAGCGTAGACGATAATAACTAAAATAATGATCTGATAGCTCGTAAAATCTCCTGTTTTTAAATAATCAAAAAACCCCATTGCTGCAATCCATAGATCATTTATGATAAAAATGAGAAATAAAAGCATGCTCAGCTTTTTTAACCCAAACCAATAGCGAACAGTCAAAAATGATATCATAAACACCCAAAAGAAGATTTCAGCAATAATTAAAAAAATCCATTTATGTTCTAGCACGAAATCCATAACGAACTTCTCCTCCTAATTTTTAAAAGAGCTTTGGACTCTCATTTCAATTTTCAATATGACCTCTGAAATTAAACCCTAGCTAACTCCTTATATGTGATACTAGGCCAAAGCTGTAACTACTACAGCAATACCATTAAAGCAACCATGAATGATCATAGCTGGTATGACCGACCCTGTCCGTTCGTATGTCCATGAAAAAACAAGTCCACTTACAAAAGTGATTGGCAGCACATTATATGTTGGTATGTGAACGAGCATAAAGATTAATGAGCTAACCGACATACCGGTATATATCCCCCATTTCGCCCTTAGCCATTTATAAATAAACCCCCGATAAAAAATTTCTTCATAAAAAGGAGAAATTACACTAGCAGATACAAACCCAATGATAAAGTTAACAGGAGTGACCTGCGATTGAATACTAGCTGTTTTACTATTTTCATAGCTAACTCCAAACCACGACATAGCAAATAGTAAAATGACGCCAACAATGATTAAAAGTATTATCCAAAGTATAATCCATGTCAAATATTGAATTGGAAACGATCGTAGACCAATATCCTTCCATGTTAAATGATGAGGCTTTAATGAAATCATATAAATACTATATAGAAAACATATTGCCATAATTAGCCCAGTGAAGGTACCTGCATATAGATCGTTTGCTAATATATTATTTATATATGCATGTAATAAATATTCAATAAGTATGGGTACAACAACGAATGCTACTATAAGTGCTCCTATGAATTCCTTCCATGTCCAAACTTCATCTTTAAAATCGAATCGTGTAATTTGTATACTTTCCATAAATAAATCCTCCAAATTAATGTATGTTTTAGTAAGAATGGTGAATGACTTCGATATGAATAAATTCCATATGATACAATTATTGTAAAAGGTGACGTAACGTCACCTGCAAGTACTTTTTCTAAAGTGTTTTATGGGATATTGTCAGAATAGATGGCATTTTTTAACAATCGTTATGAAAATAACTATCCGTAAACTTTGTTGATATAGTTCCTATAAAGGAAGATTTTGCTCAACATTCACCTTTTTATAGAAGAAAAGATGCTCCGAAAAATTCGTATATCCATAGAAATGTTTTACCTAAATGGTTTTTAGAAAGTTATTTTTCTTAATTTAGGAGTAGTTTGTTATGAAATTATTGTGCTTGCTAATAGGGGGAATAGAAGTGACATATTATTCAACGGGTGACGCTTCAAAGAAGCTTCATCTTTCCGTACGAACGCTTCGTTACTATGATCAAATAGGACTCGTCGAACCGACGATTAAAGAAGACAACGGCCGACGTCTTTATTCAGAGGGAGATATGCTTAAACTAGAAAAGATTACAATACTGAAAGCTCTCACACTTTCTCTTGATGACATTAAAAAAGTTCTAGATCAAATCACAGTTCAAGACATTTTAGTTGTCCATAAAAAGTCATTAGAGAACCAAATTCTTGAGCTACAAGGGTCGTTGAATCATACAACGACGATTTTAACTAGTATAAGAGTAGAACAACAATTAAATTGGGAGGTTTTGTTACCACTAATAGATGAATATCAACATCGTAAGTCAGCAGAACAAAAAGAAATGATTTGGAAGGAGTTTTTTAATGAAAAGGAAGTTGATGCACTCTCAAATAACCTTCCAAAAATGGGCGAGGACGATGAGCAAACTAAGAAGTGGATTAACATTATTAGGAGGGTGGAGTTATGTTTGAAAAACAGCATAAAACCAGAATCTGCAGAAGGTCAACTCATTGCAGAAGATATCCTATTACTGTCGAAAGAAACCTTTCATGGAGATGAAGAACTGGAACTGAAATTTTGGGAAGTTCGCAAATCAAAGGAGAAATCTAAAAAGCTAGGACTATATCCGATGAATGACGAAGTTGTTAAGTTTATCGAACAAGCTATTGATTATATTTTAGAAGAAAATTACATATGAAACGGATAAACAAAATCATCAAAATCATAAAAAGGAGAGATAAGATGGATTTCAAAGAGCTGCAGGAAAGTTGTTTAACAAAACGAGGTGCTTATGAGGATTTTCCATTTGGGGATGATGCGCATGTGATGAAGGTAGGAACTAAAATGTTTGCTATTTTGTCTCAAGGAGAAACCCATCCTGCCATTAGCTTAAAATGTGAGCCAGATGTTAATGAAATGCTTCGTGAGCAATATCCAGCCATTAAACCAGGTTATCATTTAAACAAGCGACATTGGAATACAATTACAGTTGATGGCACAGTACCAAATAAACAAATCTTACAAATGATTGATAGGTCTTATGAATTAGTGTTTAACAGTTTAAGAAAGGCTGAAAAGGCAGAGATTAACGAAAAAAATTAAAAGCTGTTTTCGCATAACAGAAACTCAGCTTCAACAATTACATTAATGACTAGGGTCAATCAGATCAAAACACCATTTACCTATGCCAATGTAATTATCACAACAAAAATACAGGCTCTTTTCGTAAATTTTGTTGCAATATAGAAAATACTCAACAGTCATCGTTTTATAGCAGAGAAAATGTAACGAGTTTATTTATAGTACGTAAACCAACAATCTATGCGAAAAGAGCAAAAAAACATTTACATATAATTGAAATGCAACGTATAATAAAAGTGAGTAATCACTCACTAAAATGGGGGGATACAACGTGAATAATGATACTTGTATTTCAGTTAGTCATGTAACAAAGAGGTTTGGTAAAAAAGCTGCGCTACAAGATGTAACATTTGACATTTCCTTCGGAGAGTTTTTTGGTTTACTTGGTCCATCTGGAGCTGGAAAAACAACACTCGTAAAAATGATAGGTGGAATAGATGAAGTAACTGAAGGGTCGATATCGGTTTTAGACACTAAGATGCCTAATTTAAAGATGATGAATAAAATTGGTTTTATGGCACAATCAGATGCGTTATATAATGAACTAACAGCATTTGAAAACATTGATTTTTTTGCTACGATTTATGGTTTAAAAGGCCAGGTAAAGCAACAAAGAATTGATAAAGTATTAGAACTGGTCAACCTGCTACCAGAAAAGAAAAAGCCTGTTCACCAGTTTTCTGGAGGAATGAAGCGGCGGTTATCACTTGCTATTGCTATTGTTCATGAGCCAGAAGTTTTATTATTAGATGAGCCGACTGTTGGGATTGATCCTATCTTAAGACAATCGATTTGGGATGAATTAAGAAGATTAAAAGATAACGGAAAAACAATCATCGTAACAACACATGTCATGGATGAAGCAGAGAAGTGTTCTCGCCTCGGTATGATACGAGAAGGGTGCTTAATCGGACTCGGTACACCAGAGGAGTTAAAAGCCCAAACGAGAGCTAACACTCTAGAAGAAGCCTTTTTAACATTCGGGGGTGTAAGAGGATGAGAATAAGAGCGATGGTTATACGAATTATTCGTCAGTTCTTGAGAGATAAACGAACGATAGGTCTTATGTTAGTAGCCCCTATGTTTATTTTATGGTTAATGTCGCTAGTATTTGATGGTAACGAATACACACCTACAATAGGGATGGTTGATGTCCCAGATATGTTGTTAGAGCAACTAGAAGAGGAAAATGTAGAGCTACTTTCGATAAATCAAGAAGAAGCAGAAACAAAGCTTACTGAGCAAGAAATAGATGCATTTATTATTATGGATCAGAATGTACCGCACATTAGCCTTGAAGGTAGTGATCCTACTGTCAATAAAGCGGTTTTATTATCAATACAACAAGCATTTCAACAGCTGGAAAACGAGCAACAATCGTTAATAAAGCCTGAATTCACATATTTACATGGTTCAGATGAGATGGCTCTCTTTGATAACATTGGTCCATTTTTAATCGGTTATTTTGCATTTTTCTTCGTATTTTTAATTGCAGGGGTCTCTTTCTTACGAGAAAGAACGAGTGGTACGTTAGATCGTATATTATCTACACCGCTCAAACGGTGGGAAATGGTTATAGGTTATGCTTTAGGATACGGTATATTCACAACCGTTCAAGCGACTATCATTGTGTTCTTCTCAATAGAAATTCTTGATATTATTATGGTTGGATCAATTTGGTATGTGTTACTCATTACATTTCTATTGTCATTAACTGCACTCACTTTAGGAACATTCTTGTCTGCATTTGCTAATAACGAATTGCAGATGATCCAATTTATCCCGCTAGTTATTATTCCACAGGTGTTCTTTTCTGGATTATTCCATTTGGAAACAATGGCACCGTGGTTACAGTCATTAAGTGTAATTATGCCGATGACGTATGGTGGGGATGCTATGAGAGACATTATGATCCGTGGTGGAGGCTGGGCTGATATACAAATTGATGTATTCGTCTTGCTTGGATTCTCTTTATTATTTATGGTATTAAATGTAGTAGCTTTAAAGAAGCATAGAAGATTATAAAAGTATAAAAAGCTGGTATTTCAACATGGTGATAGAAGAGAGCAAAAGCTAGCAGATATAAGGAGTTAATCATAATGCAGGATAAAGAATGGCTTGAAGAGCTTCTAGAAATGGGTAGTCGTGACGAAAAACTTAGTCCTAAGCAAAAGAAAATCCTTGAGGCTGCTGTTGAAATATTTTCCGAAAAGGGATTTGCAGCATCATCTACTAGTGAAATAGCCAAAAGGGCTGGGGTAGCAGAGGGTACAATTTTTCGACATTACAAAACCAAGCATGACCTATTAATTTCAATCGTAGTTCCAACTTGGACAAAAATTATTACACCATTGCTCGCAAAATCATTCGTGAAAGAAGTGTTTAAGAAAAATCAATACAATCAAGCGGAGGATTTTCTTCGAGCGTTACTAACTAACCGCTTAGAATTCGCTAAGAAGCATTTACCGATGCTGAAAATCCTGTTGCAAGAGATCCCTTTTCAGGAGGAGCTGAAAGAGCAATTTACGAGTATATTTACAGAACATATATATGTTCAATTGCAAAAGATTATTGAACATTTCCAACAGCAAGGGGATATTATTGATCTCCCTTCAAAAACGGTTATCCGTATGATTTTAACTACTGGTATTGGATTTATTCTTACAAGGTTATTCATTTTACCTGATGCTGAATGGGATGACGAACAAGAGATTGAGCACACTATTCAATTTATGCTCTATGGTTTATCTGGGAAAGACAGTTAAAAAACGAATATTAAGAGCAAAAATAATAGCTGTATGTACAGGGTTAATGTTAAACAACAGTCAATATGAAAATATCCATTTAAAAGGAAATGTGTGTAAAATCATACATTTCTTTTTGTTATTTATGTGTCTTAAGTTTTGTACTTTTTTATATAACTAATGTGAATGTTACCTCTTATATAGAGGCTCTTTTCTTAAACGTTATTGCTATTGTTATCCGATTATGGTTTTTACATGGTTAGTCATTGTTGTACAGGAGGAAAGATGCCACGATCTTTAGTTGTCTACGTGTTTGGCTCTTAGTACGAAAAGCAACAATTAATGCGAAAACAGCCTTTATAGAAGAACATATGCCAAGCCACTGTAGTTGGATACATAATTATTTCTACGTACGAAAAACAATCAAAGCGGAAAAAATTCTTACTTAAAAAGCTAATTAAATTAATACAACTATTACTATTCTAAAAAACATTTACAATTATCTGTACATTCGTTAGTATAAAAATGGGTATTAATCTATTTTTTTGAATATTAGCAATGGATAGTTTAGTATCTAAAAAAATATAAGGAGGAGATTGAGATGGTAATAACAAAAAAGTTGAAGGATTTTCATAAGGTTAGGAATTGTAAAACGTAGAAATAAGAAAAAACTACAACTGAGTGTTCAACAATGACAAGCGACTTTTAATAACGAGGTATTGTTCTAGAAGAACTAAGCTATAAATACGAAATGAAAGCAAAAAGCTTCTAGAGTGGAATCACTGACGGATTTGTTGAGCATTTCAATAAGGAGAATGATCATGGGGAAAGTGACATCAGATATTAATATTGTAGAATATCATAACGGATTAGCTGAAGCTGTAGCAGATATGTGGAATAACAGTCAAGAGGGCTGGGGAGGTTCCACATCTGTTAAAACAGGTGTACAGGTGAAGGTACAGGAGGAAAATTCTAGTAATATTAAAGTATTTTTAGCAATGGACGGAGATATGGTAGTTGGTTATTGTTCTTTATCTGAATACCGTGAAGATCGAGGAGCTATGTATATTCCATTATTAAATGTTCACCCAGATTATCATGGGAAGAAGATTGGAAAAATGCTCGTCACAACAGTATTAAACGAAGTAATTCAAAGGAAATGGCCGCGTCTTGACTTGTATACATGGCCCGGAAATACGAAGGCTGTTCCTCTTTACAAAAAATGTGGGTTCTTTTGGGAAGATCGTGATGATACTACACATTTGATGAATTTTATTCCAACTGTGCTCGCTACAGATGCAGTGAAAGGTTATTTTGCAAAAGTAGATTGGTATACTGCTAGTGATCGACAAATTGAGGTCGTACCAGACGATATTAAGCGTAATCATTTTGTTTATTACGAGTATTCGTGGAACGACGAGAACTATGGAAAATTACGTATGCAGTTTGAAAGGTCAGGACGTGGTTTACGGCTTATTGAAACGGATGACTATTTAGTAGAAGCTACAGTAGAGGATTTTGAACTTGTTTGTAATAAATCCCATCAAATCCAATTTCATGTCATAAATAAAACCAATGAGCCACTTCAATTTCGATTTGAAGGGGAAGAGCAAGGGCAAATTAGATTCTTATATGAGAATGAAGTCATGGTCGAAGGTGAAAAGACTATTGAAGCGATGTTCTCAATCGCTGACTATGTGGAAGAGCAAAGTCCGTGGCGAACGCATCCAGCTGTGCAAACAAATGTGTGGATAAATGGCAAAAAAGCTACTTTTGCAATTGGAGTGAATCCAAAATTACCTGCAAATATAAAAGCTGCTGCACCACAAGAGCAATTTATGGCAGGGGAAGAGATAACCTTTTTCCTTGATATTGAAAATCAATCGAAGGGCGAGCAAACATTTTCTTTCTCACTACCTTCTACGAATTTGCTAACGATTAAGCAACAAAAGATAGAAGTAACATTACAAGGGAAAGAAAAAATGTCTATACCGATCGATGCATACTTACATGACTATGGTTTTTATGGACCGGAAATAGAAGTGTGTGTTATTAGGGACGGTCATACTGAACAAACCTTTAATAAACGAATTGGGGTTGGCTTTAAAGGGATTGGCGCGCAATTTGACGGGGAATGTGATGAATACTGGCATATATATAATGGGAGCTACCAAGGATATTTTAGTAAGTTTAATAATCAATTCATTCCCGGTCGTATAATGAGTGATTCTCAACCGACAACGCTCATGTTTCCTAAGCTTGGGAAGCCGTATAACGATGAGTTTTCTAAGAGAAAACCAAAGAAGGTGGAGTTTGAGCAACAACAAGGAGCAATGGTTTTAAAGGCAACATTTGAATCAGAGTCGATGAATAACATTTCATTTGTTTATATTTATAAGCTTTTTGCAGAAGGTTTAATAGAAGCAGCAGTACAACTGACGAACGAAGGTAATGAAGCTACATCAGAAGATGTGTGGATAAGTCAGCCGATTTATCATAGTCTGGAAAACCCAATTTTTCATTATAATCATGAGCTAGTTGAACACGGTAAAGGCTTCACTTTTTACGGAGAATGGGAAAGCTCTAAGCTTACGGAAAACTGGATTTTTTCACAATACAAACCTTACCCTAGTGGATTTTGCTGGCCAAAGCAATCGCAGTTGCAATTTGAAAACTGGTACACATATTGTGAACAAAACCTTGGTAAGCTTGATGGAGGAGTGACTGTACAAACAGAGCCAATCTTCATCAACATAGGTGCCTTTCAAACATGGAAAGAATTCCGTCGTTTCGCGGAAAGAAAGCCTGTCAACAAACAGTTGCCACAGGATGCAATTGAGGTTGTATATAATGATAGAAACCCTGTTATCTCAACAAATGAAATCGTCATTAAAACCGAACAAAAGAAAAATACCTCATCTGATGGAACTGTCCAAGTCACCTTGGCAAATGACACATACGCAGGAGAGCATGAAGTATCTGTCCCAGTTAAGCAGATTCATGATCCGTTCGTACATGTGAAGGTGAAAGATCGACGTAATAATATAGTATATTATTCAGACCGTGTCTTACTGAAACCTTCAAATGATAAAGTTGTGCATCATATTGTTGAAGAGGATGACCTAAAGGTTCATAGAGTGAATAATGGTTTAATAGAAATAGGAGCATCAACAGACTTTTTCCCTACGCTATTTTCATTAAAAATGAATGGAGTAGAGTGGTTAGACTCATCCTTTCCAAAACTAACATCTAAATCGTGGTGGAATCCATGGTCAGGTGGTATTCGTAGCACAATGAGTGATTTAAGTAACCGCTCTTGGAGCAAGGAATCATCTTCGATTCAGTTTGCTACTTTAAAGGATCAATTTCATAATGTTTGGGAAGGTTTAGAAATTTCAACGAGCATTACAGAACACGAAAAATATAAAGGACTTAATTTTCATCAATATTTTGTTATGCTACCAGGGGTACCTGTCGTTGCTCATTTCTCGAAAATTGAACAACATACAGGCACGTACCTACTCGATAAAAAATTGGAAACTGAATTGTCTATCAAACCAAATTCACATTTGGATAAAACCTTTATACAAAATGGTGATGTGAAGGTTACTGGTGGTGGTGCGGAATACGAGGCTAAATTAGAACTTCAGCATGCGTTTGGTGGGGATGAAGTAGACGAATTACTACACATCATTCAACATGATGAAGTATCTGAGACTGAAGTATATATGAACAAGGATGTGAATTTTACAAGTATCAATCAAAAGCTACACTTAGCTAATCGTCAAACAATATTTACAAAACCGTTACTCATTACAGTAGGCAAGGGTAAAATTAATCACAAGGCACTGCATCATTTAGCAAATTTAGTTCTAACAAAAGAGGAAAAATTGCATGAAAATTATTGATGCTCACTTGCATTTTTCAAATATTAATAGCTTCTTTCAAACTGCAGATGAAATGTCAAAAGTTAATTACTCATCTGAAGGAATCGTAAAGGAATTTGAAGACGCAAATGTCGTGCTTGGGATTGCAATGGGGTTAACTGAAACGTCCAATCAAGGATTTCCTTCAAAGTATGCACAAACACCTATGGGGATTGATCTATCGTCGTCAATTCCTCCTTCTATTGTATATTGTGCAGGGGTTAATCCTTATACTTTAACTAATGAATCATTGCGAATGCTCGAGAAAGAAGTTCAGAAGCCTCATGTAGTCGGGATAAAAATTTATTTAGGGTACTATCCTTTTTATGCGTATGATGACGTTTATAAGCCAGTATATAAAATAGCTGCGAAATATGGGCTACCAGTCGTATTTCATACAGGAGATACTTATTCAGAGAGAGGCTTATTAAAGTATTCCCACCCTCTTACACTTGATGAAGTTGCTGTAGAGCATCGTGATGTCACTTTTATGATGGCTCACTTCGGAGATCCGTGGGTGTTAGATGGAGCAGAAGTAGTATATAAAAACTCTAATATGTACGCAGATTTATCCGGTTGGCTTGTTGGTACAAAACAAGATATTGAAAAGCATATAAACTCCAATTTTTTAGATCATATACGTCATGCTTTAACGTTTTGTGATCGTTACGACAAGCTATTATTTGGCACAGATTGGCCACTTGCTCCGATACAAGCATACATTGATTTAGTGAAGGAGCTAGTACCAGAGCAGCATCACGAGGATGTTTTTTATCATAATGCAATAAAAGTGTTTCCGAAAATTAAACCATTTTTAAATGTATAAACGTTTTGTTATTTTTGCAAAGATATATAATGCCGTTTATTTCTTGCTAAAGATAAGGCTGGCCAATAACCTTTATAGTAATACGCATACATGTGTTAGCTATTTTGACAAAGGTTTTATAGGCCAGTCTTTTTGTTTTTTAAAGACACTTTTATCGCTAGTGTTACCAATTAAAACAGCAAGAGATGGTTATACACGTTTATTATATAAAGAAGTGATGGTGCCACGAGCTTTTGGTGTATATGTGTGATTTTTTTATTTTGAAAACGAAACAACAGTTAATGTGACAACTAGCTTTGAAAAAATGCTATTTCTTTAATATTTACTGTTTATATATTATTGTGATTCCGTGACGATTAAGTGTAAAAATTGAATAATGCAAAGGTTTGCTGTTAAGATGGATATAAGAATGTAAAGTGATTAAAAAGATCTTATCCAATAACAGAAAGTGGAGGTTATAACATGTATGTAGTGATGAATGTGTTAACTGTACCTGAAGACGGTAAGTCAAAAATGGTTGAGTTATTTAGCAAAAGTGCTGAAAATATGAAAAAGGTACCAGGTTGTGTAGAATTTCAATTTTTAAGCTCGTCGGAAGAAGAGAAACAAGTTGTGTATACAAAATGGGAAAGCAAGGAAGATTTTAAGGCATGGACTGAAAGCGATGCTTTTCGTCAAGCTCACGCTGAGCGTCGAACACGAGGCACAACTGCAACTGGATCAAAGATAGAAATCTATGAAGTCGTACATAGCTCGTAATATGTGACATGAAGATGTTAAATTAATATGTAAATGAGATGTTTAAAAGGTGTTAACTATGTTATTTTTAGGTTGTGAAAAAAAGAAAGTAGGAATATATTTGCTAAGGTTCCCTATATGATCTATTTAGCGCAAAAAAATTTTCTCCTCGGAAGGGTACTTTGTGTAAAAAAATATTAGGAAAAATTAGACTTTAAGCAACCTTAGCCCGCTACTCAAAGGGCTAAGGTTTTTAAGTTTCTGAAGATGCTTGTTTAACGATTTGAAAAAACAAGTGCTAGTCCTGAACAAAGGATAATAATAGAAAACCCTACTTCTATATGTAGCTCTTGAAAGCGATATACTTTTTACTTTTCAGTAGTAATCGTCCTTGACTTAACCTCGCACCCTCTTGAATTCCCTAACCTTGTTTAAGAATGTGATTTCTTTTTTTTAAGGGACTATTCCCTTTTCTTAATTTCTCACCTGTAAATGAATTTTCTCTTTTTATGGAAGTCCTTATTTTTCTATGCCGTTCATGTTTATATATTGGTGGACATTTTCTATTTTCACCACCTTTATATTTTACCCATTGATATATTTTTTTGTTTAACACATTCTGAATTTACTCACTCTCCTGGTTCTTACCTCTATCATAAAGCCCGTACCCCTTACCAAACACCCTTTCAGTCATAATGACCATTATAATTTTCCTCACGTATGGAGTATGGATCTACTTGCAATAAGTGACTATGTTCCCTGTTTTGAATAGTAGAAGAAAAAATCAACCTTTTTCTCAACGGAAAAATGTGGTATAAAAATAGTTGGGTATTGTCGAAAAGGGAAGAATATTGCAATTTATCACATTTTATGTCTGTAATTTACAAAAAAATCCATAGGAGGGTTGTAAAATGTCAAACAAATTTAAGCATCATTTTTTTATTCGTTTATTTTTATTCATTTTATTAAGTCTATCATTGACTTTACCCATTAATGAAATACAAGCTTTAGCAGAAGAAACAGGTAGTGGAACAATTGATTCTCCTTATTTAATTTATTCTGTCGAGGATTTAAAGGGGATAAGTAATGAATTAGGTGCGCATTACAAACTGATGAATGATATAGATCTCAAAGGTGAAGAATGGACACCAATTGGCACTAACAGTGCCACGTTCACAGGTACATTAGATGGGAACGGATACAAGGTTCATAATCTTGTAATCGATCAATCTAGTATAGACTATATCGGCTTGTTTGGTTATACATCAAATGCAACGATTAAGAGCTTGGAATTAAACGATATCCAAATCACAGGGAAGAACTATGTTGGCTCCTTAATCGGTATTGCAGCTGGAACGACAATCATCGAGAACGTGAAACTAACGGGAAATAGTACAGTTAGTGGAGCGAACTACGTAGGTGGATTGGTTGGTAATGTAAGGGGAGCGCTAGCTACAGAGATCAAACTAACAGAAAACAGTACGGTTCATGGAGCGAGCTATGTAGGAGGATTATTTGGCTCTACGAACGCTGGAACGTTAAATAAAAGCTATGCTTTAGGAACTGTAACTGGAAGTGGAAATGGAAATGGCGTAGGTGGACTGATTGGAATTAACGGCAATATGTCTGTGAATGAAAGCTATTCAACATCCAATGTAAGTGGAGGAGAGTATGTAGGTGGACTGATTGGACAAATTCCAAGCTCTTCAGGAAACATGGTAATTACGAACAACTATGCATTAGGTGATGTGAGTGGAACAACATATGTGGGTGGCTTAATCGGTTATACATCACGAAA